>NZ_JBEXUE010000039.1:0-36574 GCF_040614275.1 Streptosporangium sp. NPDC006013 | reverse complement strand
GCCCGCCTCCTGGCCCAGGCGCCAGACCTGCTCGACGACGCCCGCGGTGTCGGCGACCGGGTCGGTGCGCGATGCGCGGGAGCGGGCCGTGGCGACATCCCTGCGGCCGGCCGGAGCACCATGCGGGACGCACTCCCCACACCCTGGCACCGGTCACCGTCCGGGCGACTACTTCCCCGCTTCCGGGCCGTACCACTGGAGTGCCTGACCGGTGACCGCGGCTATGCGCTCGAAGTCGTGATCACGGTGTAGCAACGTGAGCCCTCGCAGCTCTGCGGTCGCCGCCAGCACGAGATCCACGGGGCCCGCGCTGCGATGCCACCCTCTCTCCGTGAGCAGGCCCTGAACCCGCCATGCCCGGTCGTACGCGCGATCGTCAACGGGCACCCAGCCGAACAACTGGCGTATGTCCTCGATCCCCCGCTCACGATCCGCCAGAGATCGTGCACTGTAGAAGAACTCCAGTTCGGTGATCGGACATACGGCGACCAACCCTGCCGCGACCGCCTGATCCCAGCCGTAGGTCTCGGCCTCACCACGCATGAGCCGGGCCAACGCGCTGGTGTCCATGAGGAACTGCGCGGCGCTCACCGCCGGTAGTTCCCTTTCTCGTCGAAGATCTCCAGGTCGAAGGCGCCTTCGGAAGCCGCGCCACGCAGCCGGGCCAAGGCCAATGCCCGGCGCCGGTTCTCCAGCACCTCACGCAGCGCGGTGTTGACCGTCTCCTTCTTCGTGCCGGTCCCCAACGCCTTGGCGACCTCGGCCAGCAGATCGTCATCCAGGTCGATCATTGTCCGGCTCATGAAGCACCTCCCGCGTATGCATCAATCTGAATCAAATATACATGGAGGTGTGCATTGGCGCCGAGGGTCTCCGATGCCACAGGCGAACGAGTGCGGTCAGCCGGCGAACACCGTGCGAGGCCGGAACGACAGAGGATCTTCGGAGTGGGAGGACGGCGCGAACCGTCTTCGAACACGGCGACGGGTTCCCGGCACGTGCCGGGAACCCGTTCGAATGCGCGTTGACCGTTCGGGAGCCTCGTCGCTCACCACCACCAGTCCCAGCGACGCCTGCGCCAGCGGCGGCGATGGAAGCGGCGGCGCCTCCAGCCACAGCATTCGACCCGCCCCTCTGCAGGAAAGATCATGTTGAAGTTCATAAGTCCTCCTCATGTCAATCCTTCGAATCCACCAATAATCACAATATTCGCAATATCCATATAAACTCACAAAAACACCCCTAATTTAGTATAAGAATGCTTTTGGGGAATATTGTATTTTCAAAAACACGCGGCCGATCTCACCCGCGCGGCCGGCCCCTCAGTCTCGGCTTTCCTGGCCGATCGGATGTTCACCCAGGTCAGGGCAGGGAATCCGGATTCCGGGAGGCGCCGGTCGTGGGAGCTCCGCCCCCTTCAAGCCCAGGGAAAGGAATCGCGCCGGGGAGCCGGGCAGGACCCGGCCGCACAGACCCGGAAGGCCGGATGGGCCTCCATACGGGCGAAGTCGGCGAGGAAGAGCTACAGGCCCGGCCACCCGGACTGGAAAGACCGGCCGCCTGGACCGCCGAACGAAAAGACCCCCGTCTCGGACGGGGGTCTTCGGGCTTGGCTCCGTCAGTTGTCGAACTCGCCGAGCTTCACGCCGCCGACGAAGGCGTCCCACTCCGAACGGGTGAAGAACAGCTTCGGGCCGTCCGGGTTCTTGGAGTCGCGCAGCACGTAGAGGGGACCGGCTCCGGCCTTGTGCCCCTCGTCGAGGTCGTCGATCACGGCCACCTCGACACAGTCTTCACCGGTGTCGCCACCCGGAGCCGCCTTGCGCCAGACGGCGTTGCTCAGGTCCGCGTCCATGTGTCCATCACCTTCGTCTTGAGGTCGATGCTCGCTCGCGGGGGCGAGGCCTCCGTGCGGAGCTCTTCGAAACGGGTGCAGATCCAGGCGACGTCTCGGGAACATGCCCTTCGACGGCGCGGTCCACATACACAGTATCCGGACCGCCCCGGCAGGTCCCCGGTATCGGCACCGCTCCCAGATCTCCTACGGAACGGGGCGGCCGGCGGGCCTTCGAACGGGCCGCCGGTGGTCGGGAGTCCTTCTCACCGGATGAGCTCCCGGATGGGTTCGACGCGCGGGTCGTCGATGTCCGCGTGGTAGTCGTCGGCCGAGGTCTGGTCGCGGCCCGCCGGCCGCTTCGCCGCGCGGAACGCGAGGGTGGCGGCCACGCTCACGGCCGCGTTCAGCACGCAGGCGGTCAGGGCGACGTAGCCGAGACGGCCGTCGCCGATGATCGGGATCTCCGCGAGCGATCCGCCGAAGTGCCTGCCGGTTCCGGGGTTGACGATGCCGTACGCGGTGACGGTGCCGTACACCATGCCGAACGCCCAGCCGACGAGCAGCGCTCCGGGGTGGAACCAGCGGGTGTAGAGCCCGACCACGATCGCCGGGAAGGTCTGCAGGATCCAGATTCCGCCGAGGAGCTGGAAGTCCAGCGCGAACTTCCTGTCGAGGAACAGCACGAAGGCCAGCGCTCCGAACTTGACGAGAAGGGAGGCCGCCTTGGAGACGCGCAGCTCGTCCTGGGAACTCGCGTCCGGCCTGATGAACTCGCGATAGACGTTACGGCTGAAGAGGTTGGCGGCGGCGATGGACATGATCGCGGCGGGTACGAGCGCGCTGATGGCTATGGTGGCCAGGGCGATGCCGCTGAACCAGCTCGGGAACAGGTCCACGAAGAGCCGCGGGATCGCGAGCTGGGGGTTGGGCTGACCGTCCATGCCGACAGGGCGCGTACCGGCCGCGATCGCGAAGAAGCCGAGCAGCGCGAACAGGCCGAGAACCAGCGTGAAGGCCGGCAGAAGTGCGGCGCTGCGGCGCACGACGTCCCGGCTTCTGGTCGCGAGCACGGTGGTGACCGTGTGCGGATACACCACCAGTGCCATCGCCGACCCGAGGGCCAGCGTGGCGTACGGCCAGAAACCGCTCGCTCCCGGGATGAAGACCCCGGTGGGTCGCCCCGTCTTCGGATCGGGCGCCGCCATCCTCTCCTGGGCCGAGGCGAAGATCGTCTCGAAGCCGCCCAGCCGTGGGAGCAGGACGACGAACGCGACCGTCACGACGAGGCACAGCAGAAAGGCCTTCAGGATCGCGATGAGCGCGGGTGCCCGGAGCCCGCTGACGTAGGTGAAGGCGGCCAGCACGGTGAAGGCGACGGCGAGGGGCAGGTCGTTGACGAGGGGGTTGCTGCTCCCCAGGCCGAGCACCTCGAACACGGCCTGGATCCCCACCAGCTGCAGCGCGATGTAGGGCAGGGTGGCCAGCAGTCCGGTCAGGGCCACCGCCAGCGCGAGCCCCCTGCTCCGGTAGCGGCCGCGCACGAAGTCGGCGGGAGTGACATAGCCGTGCCGATGGGCCACCGACCACAGGCGCGGCATGACAGTGAAGATCAACGGATACACGATGATGGTGTAGGGGACGGCGAAGAAGCCGCTCACCGCGCCCGAGGCGAACATCGCCGCCGGTATCGCGATGAACGTGTAGGCCGTGTAGATGTTGCCGCCCAGGAGCAGCCACGAGGAGAGGGTGCCGAAGCCCCGGTCGGCCAGCCCCCACTGGTCCAGCGCGTTCACGGTGCCCGTGATGTGGCGGCCCTTCCTGCCCTGGACCGCGGCGAACCCCATGACCGTGACGATCAGAAAGAAGATCACAAGGATCGTGAGAGCGGTCCAGTCGATGTCGTCTTGGTTCATCGGAGTCCCTCTCCGCGATCGGCGGGCCGGTGTGCGCCGGTACGCACCGGGCGGGGGGTCGTATGGAGGTAGGCACACCAGGTAAGGCCGGAGGACAGGAAAATCCACAGGAACTGGTACCAGTAGAAGAACGGGAAGCCGAACAGCCGTGGCTCCGCACCCGCGTAACCTCCGACCCAGAGCAGCGCCGGGAAGGGCATCCACAGCGCCACGGTGCTCAGCTTCGCCCAGGGGCCGGAGGTCCTGGACCTGACCGGCCGGGCCGGCGGTGACGATGGAGCTGCCACGTCGTCTCCTGAAGTGTCGTCGTCTCCCCCGAGATGAGAACAGGACGCCGGCCCCCTCCCGCCCACTCACCCGAGGATGGTGGGCGAGCGGGCGGGAGGGGCCGGCAGATAGGGTGACGGATCCCGGCTCAGCAGCACCGGACGCAGGGACTCTTGTCCCGCAGGTCGGATCGGCGCCGCTCGAACTCCCGCCGTGATAGCGGAGGTGAGTGCGGATGGGATCGGTGCTGGGCGAGGTACCGGTCGTATTCACCGGAACCGGTGAGTTCGCGCAGGTACCAGCGGGCGAAGCGCAGCAGGGAGGCCGCGGTCATGATCGCTCGCTGTCCGCTCCGTTGCTCCCCGCCCCCACCTCGGCCAGCTCACGCCGCTCCGCCGCGGTGGTGAACAACCCCGCGGGTGCCACGATGCTGGATTCGACATAGGGCGCCTCTGCCATCGGCAGGGGGTCACGGGACCGTATGGCGCGCCAGCACACGACCACGGCGTTGCCGACGACGATGATGACCAGCAGTGCGAACATCGCCGCCAGCACGCCGTCGACCGTGGAGTTGACGACGACCGCCTGCATGTCGTCGAGGTTCTTGGCGGGCGCGATCACCTTCCCCGCGGCCAGTGCGTCGGCGTACCGTTCCCGCTGGGCGAAGAAGCCGATCTTGGGGTCATCGTGGAAGACCTTCTGCCAACTGGCGGTCATCGTCACCGCCAAGTCCCAGACCAGCGGTATACCGGTGACCCATGCCCACCTGAGCTTGCCCGACTTGATCAGGATCGTGGTGCCGAGGGTCAGCGCGATGGCGATCAGGAGCTGGTTGGAGAGGCCGAACAGCGGGTAGAGCTGGTTGATGCCGCCCAGCGGGTTGGTGACGCCGGTGTACAGGAAGTAGCCCCAGGCCAGCACGACCGCGGCGCTGGCGCCCCACAGGCCGGGCTTCCAGCTCACCCGCCCGATCGGCTTCCACAGGTTGCCGAGGGAGTCCTGAAGCATGAAGCGGGCGACGCGGGTGCCGGCGTCCACGGTGGTCAGGATGAACAGCGCCTCGAACATGATCGCGAAGTGGTACCAGAACGCCTTTAACGCGGCGCCGCCGAAGATCCCGGACAGGATCTCAGAGATGCCGATGGCGAGGGTGGGGGCACCGCCGGTGCGGGCGATCACGGTCTGCTCCTGGACCGCCGCCGCGGCGGCGCGCAGGTCGTCCGGGGTGATGACGAAGCCCAGCTTCGTGACGGCGGCCGCCGCGCTCTCGGGGGTGGTGCCGAGCAGGGCGATGGGCGAGTTCATCGCGTAGTAGAGGCCGGGTTCGAGCGCGCACGCGGCGATCAGCGCCATGATGGCGACGAACGACTCCATGAGCATCGCACCGTAGCCGACCAGGCGGACCTGCGACTCCTTCTGGATCATCTTCGGGGTGGTGCCGGAGGCGATGAGCGAGTGGAAGCCCGACATCGCGCCGCAGGTGATGGTGATGAACAGGAACGGGAACAGCGACCCGGCGAAGACCGGCCCGGTGCCGCTGAGCGCGAACTTGGTGATCGCCTCGTTCTGCAGGTGCGGCGCCGCGATGACCACGCCGACCGCGAGCAGCCCGATCGTGCCGATCTTCATGAACGTCGACAGGTAGTCGCGCGGCGTCAGCAGCATCCACACCGGCAGGACGGAGGCCAGGAAGCCGTAGACCACCAGGCAGATGACCAGCGCCTGCGGGCTCAGCGTGAAGGCGTCGGCCCAGGCCGAGTTCTGGACCCAGCCGCCGCCCGCGATGGCCAGCAGCAGCAGCACGACCCCGATCACCGTGGTCTCCATGACCCGCCCCGGCCGCAGAACGCGCTGGTAGAAGCCCATGAAAAGGGCGATGGGGATGGTCATCGCGATGGAGAAGGTGCCCCACGGCGAGTGCGCGAGCGCGTTCACCACCACCAGGGAGAGCACCGCGAGCAAAATGATCATGATGGCGAACACCGCGACCAGCGCGGCGGTCCCGCCCACCGGGCCGATCTCCTCGCGCACCATCTGGCCCAGGCTCTTGCCGTCGCGGCGCATCGAGAAGAACAGGGTGACCATGTCCTGGACCGCCCCGGCCATGATGACCCCGACGATGATCCATATGGTCCCCGGCAGGTATCCCATCTGCGCGGCGAGGATCGGGCCCACCAGCGGCCCGGCACCGGCGATGGCGGCGAAGTGGTGGCCGAACAGCACCCGCCGGTCGGTCGGATGGTAGTCGACCCCGTTGTCCAGCCGTTCGGCGGGAGTCGCGCGACGGTCGTCGACGCCGAGCACCCGGCGGGCGATGAACCGGGAGTAGAACCGGTAGGCGATCGCGTACGAGCCGAGGGCGGCGGCCACCAGCCAGATCGCCGAGATCTCCTCTCCTTGGGACAGGGCGATGGCCCCCCAGGCGGCCGCGCCCACCAGGGCGACCGCCGTCCATATGAGGATCTGCTTGGGGGTTGATCTCGATTTCGTGATGCCGTTTTCGGGCATGGCTGATTCTCCTGAACTCAGGGCATGGCAGAACAGCGCGGTACTACGAGGGAAAAGTCGCCCGGAGATCCGAGCAGGGTGATGTGGTCGGTGTTACCGGCGACGCCGGTCGTGGGTGAGATGACGATCGCGAGGCGGGCGTTCCGCGCTACGTCTCAGGACGTAGGCGATGGCCATGAACACCACGCTCCCCGGCACCCAGATGAGCTGGTACCAGAAGAAGAATTTCATTCCGGCCAGATGTGGCGCGTCGTAGGAATACCAGGGCACCCACAGGAGCGCCACGATGGGCAGGGCCAGACAGATACCGGCCGCGAAACGTCGCGCCCGCCGCGTCGGCTTCACCATCGTCGTCCTCCGGAATGTTCCCGCGTTCTTGTTGCAAGGGTTGCCGGCGGGTCCGGTCTGGTTTACACAGATTTCGGGGATGTTTCGTGTCAACCAACCGTGCGGATTACGCAACCTAGGGGTACTGCCAGGGCGTAGTGGACGGTGGCTGATGATCGATCCGATGAGTACGGCGACGTTCCTCGCCGTGCTCGGCAGCACCTCTCTGCTCGCGGTCGCCGCGCGCTGGTTCCGGCCGTCTCCCGAGCTGCCCACCCTGGAGGACTGGGCGCTGGCGAACCGCCAGTTCGGCACCCCGACGACGTGGTTCCTGCTCGGCGGGACGATATACACGGCCTACACGTTCGCCGCCGTACCGGGCCTGGTGTACGGCACGGGCGCGCTCGGGTTCTTCGCCCTGCAGTACACCGTGATCATGTGCCCGCTGGCGTTCGTGCTGCTGCCCCGGCTCTGGTCGGCGGCGCGCCGGCACGGGTACATCACCCCCGCCGACTTCGTCCGGGGACGCTACGGCTCCCCCGCCCTCGCACTGGTCGTCGCGGCGACCGGCGTGCTGGCGACCATGCCCTACATCGCGCTGCAACTGGTGGGCATCCGTTCGATCCTGTCCGCCGTCGGGCTGTATCCGAGGGGGGTGCTCGGCGACCTCGCGCTGGTCGCCGTGTTCGCGGTCCTCGCCGTGTCGACCTACCGGCACGGGCTGCGCGCGCCGGCGATCATCTCGCTGATGAAGGGCGCGGCCGTCTTCTGCTCGATCCTGGCCGTCTCCTTCCTCGTCCTCGACCGGTTCGGCGGACCCGGGCCGATGTTCGACAGCGCGGAGCGCGCGCTGTCCGGCGGGGAGACGACCCAGGCATCGTTGACGCTCGATCCGAGCCAGTTCCCCGTCTACGCCACCCTGGCTCTCGGCTCGGCCCT
Source organism: Streptosporangium sp. NPDC006013 (assembly GCF_040614275.1). NCBI lineage: Bacteria > Bacillati > Actinomycetota > Actinomycetes > Streptosporangiales > Streptosporangiaceae > Streptosporangium > Streptosporangium sp. NPDC006013. The sequence continues at coordinate 28,783 of NZ_JBEXUE010000039.1, read as the reverse complement.
CGCCCTGCTGATGTACCCCCACGTGCTGACGGCCGCCTTCGCCGCGTCCGGCCCGGACACGCTGCGCCGCGCGGTGGTCGCGCTGCCCCTGTGGACGGCGGTGCTCGGGCTGTTCGCCATGCTCGGCGTCGCGGCGCTCGCGGCGGGCATCCAGCCCCCGTCCACCGGCGCGGAGACCGCCGTCCCCCTGCTCGTCAAGGATCTGATGCCCGCCGCCCTCACCGGTCTGGTCTTCGGCGCTCTCGCCGTGGGCGCGCTCGTGCCGGCGGCGGTCATGTCGATCGCGGTGGCGACCTCGTTCGTCCGCAACATCTACGTCGAGTACTTCCATCCGACGGCCACGCCCAAGCACCAGACACGGATCGCCCAGATGGTCTCGCTCAGCACCAAGGTCGGGGCGGTCGTCTTCGTGTTCGGACTGCGCAACCAGGACGCCATCAATCTTCAGCTGCTGGGCGGCGTCTGGATCCTGCAGACCTTCCCCGCCGTAGCCCTCGGGGTGTTCACCCGCCGCCTGCACCCCCGGGCGTTACTGGCCGGGTGGATGAGCGGCATGGCCGCGGGCACCCTCCTGGTGGTGCACAGCGGATTCTCCTCGTTGGTGCCCCTGGGCGTGGGCGGCCAGGAGGTGCAGGCATACGCCGCGGTGGTCGCCATGACACTGAATCTCGCCGTCGTCGTGACGCTGACCCCGCTCTTCAACCGAGTGGGCAGATCGCACGTTCCGAAACCGAGCTCTCCGGTCCCCATACCCCCCGAAGCGGAGACGATCATATGACCGGAATCCGGCCACCCGCACCATTACCGACGTTCGTCGAATCCGGCTCCGTATCGGTCGACATGCCACCCCCGGCACGGACGGACGGGCCGTCCGCCGGGGGACCGCCCGCCCCCGGCCCGCCGGACACCGGACGTGAGGCCGCGCTGACCCAGCTGTTCGAGACGCACTACACCGGCCTGCTCCGGCTGGCCGTGCTGCTCGGCGCCGACGACGCGGAGGACATCGTCGCCGAGGCGTTCTGTCAGCTGCACCGCCGCTGGAACCGGCTGCGCTCGGCCGAGGCCGCCCTGCCGTACCTGCGCTCGGTGGTCTGCAACCTGACCCGCATGAGACTTCGCCACCTGCAGGTCATCCGCAAGCACACGGATTGGACCACGGGCCTGGAACGGTCGGCTGAAAGCGTCGCCCTGCTCCACGACGACCAGAAGGCGCTCACCGAGGCCCTGCAGCGGCTCTCGGCCCGGCAGCGAGAGGCCCTTGTCCTGCGCTACTGGCTCGGTCTACGCGAAAGCGACATAGCCGAGGCCATGAGCATCTCCTGTGGTGCGGTCAAGGCGCACACCAGCCGCGGCATGGCCACTCTCACCAAGATCATGCAGGAGCGACGATGACGACCGGCCCCGCCAGCACCGAGGACCAGCTACGCGAGGTTCTCGACAAACTCGCCAACGGCGTCCAGCCGGCCCCGGACGCCTACCGCCGGGTCCAGGGCGAATGGCGACGGCGCGAGCGCAGACGCCGGCTCATCCTGGTCATCCTCGTGGTGCTCGTCCTCACGATCGCCGACATCGTGGGGCTGTGGGCGCTGAACCAGTACCAGGACCGGTCGCACATCGCCCCCAGGGAGCCCGTCTCGGCCCGATCGCACGCACCGCCCGCCGACGGCCTGCCAGACCTCCCGCTACCGTGATCGAAGCCAGGTCCGCGCAGTCCCACCTGGCCCGGATCCGGGCAGGCGGCGCCTGATGTCCAACCAGGGCGCCCTCCGCCGCGTCCGGCGTGGCGTTCCCCGTCGGAAACACGGATTCCCGTCGGCCCATGACACCAAGGGCGGGGAAGGTCGCCCCGACGATCTCAGACTCCCGGCCGGACGCTCGCGATCTTCGTTGCGGGACGGAACACTAATGCGCGGATACGGAGCTGACGCCGGAGTCGGCGGGCCGATGGCCCTCACCGGCGCCGAAGCTGCCGAACACCGCCAGTACGGCCGTCGTGATCCCGAGGAGGGCGCGGATCGCGTTCCTCATGATTCTCAACCTCCAAAGTCTCTGTCGGCCTCCCCCTTCCCGATGAGTCCTCGTATATCCGTGATGTCACCAAGCCATCGGTCAAAGATGGCGATATCAGGCACCGAGCTGGGCGGCCTCGGCGCGGAGCCTGGCGCCCTTGGCGTGAGCCTGTTCCTTGAGAGCGAGCTGGAACGCCTCCATCTTCGCCCGCAGTCCCTCGTCGGCGGCGGCGAGGATCCGGACGGCCAGCAGGCCCGCGTTGCGGGCGCCGCCGACGGCGACCGTCGCGACCGGGACCCCGGCGGGCATCTGGACTATCGAGAGCAGGGAGTCCATGCCGTCGAGGTATTTCAGCGGGACCGGGACACCGATCACCGGCAGCGGGGTCACCGAGGCGAGCATGCCCGGCAGGTGGGCGGCTCCCCCGGCACCCGCGATGATCACCTTCAGCCCGCGCCCGGCCGCCTGCGCGCCATAGGCGATCATCTCCTCGGGCATCCGGTGCGCGGAGACCACGTCGGCCTCGAACTCCACCCCGAACTCGGCCAGCGCCTCGGCGGCGAGCCTCATCACCGGCCAGTCGGAGTCGCTGCCCATGACGATGCCGACGGTGGTCATGCTCTCTCCTTGCCTCACGGCCCGGGGCCGCGCGCGTTCGCTGTGGTTGCGTGGCCCCCGCGGGTGCGGTGGCGCTCCGTGCTGTCGGGGCCGTGACGATGCGGCGGTGCCCCCGACGGGTGGGCGACCGGCCTGCGGGCTCGGACGCGTTTCCCCCCGATGAGACCCGCTGGGCTCAGGTGTATCTTCCCTCGGTGAGGTAGACGGCGGCGTGCCGGGCGCGCGCGCGTACCTCTTCCAGGTCGGTGCCGAGCGCGGTGACATGGCCGATCTTGCGCCCCGGCCGCACTTCCTTGCCGTAGAAGTGAATCTTGATCCCCGGGTCGTGCGCCATCACGTGCTCGTACCGGGAGAAGATGTCGGAGTCGTCGCCGCCCAGGAGGTTGGCCATCACCACGACGGGGGCGGCCGGCGCGGGTGAGCCGAGCGGAAGGTCGAGGACCGCGCGCAGGTGCTGCTCGTACTGGGAGGTGCGGGCCCCCTCGATCGTCCAGTGGCCGCTGTTGTGCGGGCGCATGGCCAGCTCGTTGACCACCAGGCCCGAGGAGGTGGCGAACATCTCCACGGCCAGCAGCCCGGTCACGCCCAGTTCCTTGGCGATGTTCAGGGCGATCCGCTGGGCCACCGCGGCCTGCTCGGGATCGAGGCCGGGTGCGGGGGCGAGGACCTCGACGCAGATGCCGTCACGCTGGACGGTCTCCACCACCGGGTAGCTGACGCCCTGGCCGTGCGGCGACCTGGCGACCAGCACGGCGAGCTCCCGCTCGAACGGCACGAACCCCTCGGCCATCAGCGGCACCCCGGAGGCCAGGGGCTCGGCCGCGTCATCCGCGGAGCGGCAGATCCAGACGCCACGCCCGTCGTAACCGCCCCTGATCGCCTTGAGCACCACCGGCCAGCCGTTCTCCGCGGCGAACTCCTCGATGTCGGCGGCCGTCTCGACCCGTCGCCACGGCGGGCACGGGGCGCCGATCCCGGTCAGCCGCTCGCGCATCACCGCCTTGTCCTGGGCGTGTACGAGCGCGTCGGCGCCGGGGTGCACGGCGAAGCCGTCCTCGACCAGGGCACGGATGTGCTCGGTGGGCACGTGCTCGTGGTCGAAGGTGACCGCGTCGCACCCCTTGACGAAGTCGCGCAGGTCCGCCAGGGACCGGTAGTCGCCCAGGCGTACGTCGGCGATCACGCGGGCGGCGCTCTCGTCTGACGAGTTGGCCAGGACCCGAAGCTCGACGCCGAGGGCGATGGCCGCCTGCTGGGTCATCCGGGCCAGCTGGCCCGCTCCGATCACGCCGACGACGGGTCCGATGGGACTGGCCAAGGAAGGGCTGCTCACGGGGGTTAAGTTTACCGGCACGCGGTACAGGGGCGGCTGGTGGGAGGCGCCCGGCCGATCCTGACAGCCGCTCCCGGCGAGGGGGCAGGCCGCCGTGCAGGCGGCTCGCCCGCCAGGAGGCCCCCAGCAGGGTCGTACGAGGGAGGCCGCGAGCGTCGTGGGGCCCCCGCCCCCGAGCCCGTTCCGGGGCTCTCAGCCCGTCGTGAGGGTGGCGAGGCCGCGGCGGAGGCCGGCCGTGGTGAGTTTGGCACCCGTGTCGGCGATCTCGGTGGCGACGAGCGCGATCTCGGTCCCGGTCAGCTCGGCCGTCCTGGCGCGGCCGGTGAAGCCGCGCAGGTCGGCCTTGCCGTAGATCGGGCGGGCCAGGGAGGATCGGCCGGAACGGGCCCGCTGCCGGTATTCGAGCTCCAGGGCGTGGATGACCAGCGCGCCGCCGTCGGGCAGTCGCAGCGCGCGCTGCGGGCCGACGAGCAGGCGGACGTCCGCGGTGAGCCGGTCGGGCCGCACCTTCTGCGGGCGCCTGACCAGCTCGTCGAAGAGGTCGCGTACGGGGTCGTCCTTGGGGAAGGTCACCCCGCTCACCCCCGCGGGGTCGGTCAGGTAGGTCAGATAGCGCTGCGGGACGAGACGGGCCCTGACCCCCATGGCGGGGTCGTCGGTGGGCACCGCCCCCTCGGTCGGCTCGCGGACCTCGCCCCGTATCGGGATGGGGCCCGCGCCCAGCCGCCACTCGCCCCCCTCATGGACGAACAGGAAGTAGGCCGGGTCGGGCTCGCGGGCCAGGGCGACGAACCAGCGGTCGCTGTCGGCCGTGCCGGGCAGGTAGAACTCCGCCTCGGTGTAGGACTTCCTGGCGGGGGCTGGGCGGCCGTTCCGGGTCGCCTCACAGGCACGACCGCCCAGCGCATTCTCCGCCCAGGTGGTGAGCCTGCCGACGGCCGCGCAGTCCCGGTCGCGCCAGGCGTCGTCAAGCTTTCTCAGCAGCGTGAAGGCCTGGATCGCCTCCGCGAGCTCCACCCCGGCGGACGTCTCGCGCGACGGTCCGGCCTCGGGGACGGCGCCTTGCGCGTCTCTCCGCGCGCCACAACCGGTCATCATCGACAGACCGAGGATCAGAGCGAGGAGTCGGCGGCGCAAGGGTTGATCCCCGGGGTAGTGGCCGTCGCGTACGGCAGTCCGTCAGGACCGATCACGGTTCTCCAACGGCATTCCGTGATCTACCGGATTAGCGTAACGTCGGGCGAGCCGATTTAACCGGCGTTATGCGATATTTATTGAAATAGCACTTGATGACGGCTATGTGCACCGGCGGAGCGATGTCGCGCGGACCGTGGCCGAGCACCGGTAACCTGGCTCGACGATGTTCGAGGTCCTCCAACGTGGCGGATCAGCGGCCGACCCCCGAAAGGACCGTGCAGGAAACGTGGAGTTTCTCCGACACGCCTACCGGCGGCTCGCCGAACTGGCGCGGGAACTGGCCAAGTTCGGCACGATCGGTGCGGTCGCCTTCGTGATCGACACGGGCGGCACCAACCTGCTCCGGTTCGGCATCGGCTGGGGGCCGCTCACCTCCAAGGTCATCGCCACGATCATCGCGGCCACCTTCGCCTACCTCGGCAACCGCTACTGGACCTTCAGGCACCGGGAGCAGAGCGGCCTGGCCCGCGAGTACACCCTGTTCTTCATACTCAACGCCATCGGCCTGCTGATCTCGCTGCTGGTGATCGGTTTCGTGACCTACACCCTGGGCCTGGAAGACGCCCTGAGCTACAACATCGCCATGCTCACCGGCACCGCCCTGGGGACCCTGTTCAGGTTCTGGTCGTACAAGAAGTGGGTCTTCCTGCCCGGTGCCGACGCGAGTCCGCCGGCGGCGGCGAAGAGCCAGGTCAACGGCCACGTGTACCTGCTGAACAAGAGCTCGGAGGAGAACTCGCCGCCGACCCTGCCTCGCTAGAGCACGCTCAGGCGGGCCCCCGGACGATCCGGTTCCTGCTCGTGTCGCCCACCGGGCGCAGGAAGAACGCGAACGCCGCGGGACGCGGCCGTATCAGCTCCAGGCGCCCCCCGTCGGCGGCGGCCAGCGCCCTCGCGAGGGGTAGGCCGAGACCCGTACCGCCGGCCCCGCTCACGTTCCGCTCGAAGATCCTCGGGACAAGGTCCTCTGGTATGCCCTTGCCCTGGTCCGCCACCTCGATCACGATGGACCTGTCCTTGGCACTGGTGGTCACGGTCACCGTGCCGCCGCCGTGCTCCAGCGAGTTCTCCAGCAGGGTGGAGATCACCTGGCTGATGCCGCCGCCGGTGCCCAGCGCCTGGAGCTCACGCGTACCGGCCAGCCTCAGCTGCCGCCCGACCCTGCGGAACGCCGGGCCCCACTCGATGAACTGCTGGTCGAGCAGCGTGTCGAGTCTGACGCTCTCGGCCTGCGCCTGACGCTGTCGTCTGGCGGTGGCCAGCAACTCGTCGATCACCGCGGTGAGCCGCTCGGCCTGCACGATGGCGGCCTCGCCCTCCTCCTTGACGATCCCCGGTTCGTCCGCGGCGGCGACGATCTCCTCAAGCCTCATGGTCAGGCCGGTGAGCGGGGTGCGGAGCTGGTGGGAGGCGTCGGTCGCGAACTCCCGCTCCCTGGCCAGGAGGTCGGAGATGCGGGTCGCGCTACGGTCGAGCACCTCGGCCACCCGGTCGAGTTCCTGGATGCCGTAGCGGTGCTTGCTCGGCCTCGCGTCACCGGAGCCGAGCCGCTCAGCGATCATCGCAAGGTCGCTGAGCGGTAACGTCAGGCGGCGCGACTGCACGATGGCAAGCCCGACCGCGACCGCGAGAGCAGCCGCGGCGAGCCCCAGGATGAGGAAGAGCCATGCGCGGACCTCACGCTCCACCCCCGTCTTGTCCCGGCTGACCGCGACGTACACGCCGTTCTCCGACTGTGCGTCCGCGGTCATCTTCTGGCTCTCGGGGGGCTCGGTGCCCACCGTTATCACCTGGGGAGGCGTGCCTTTTGCATAGATCTGGATGTAGAGCTGGGAATACTTACGCTCCAGCTGCTGCTCGTCGATGGGCTGATCCTGGATCCGGGCGTACTCGACCTCCCCCAGCAGGCTCTTGGCATGGGAGGTGAGCTGCTGGATCGCCTCCTCCTCGATGAGCCTGTTGACCGCCACGGCGAGGGGAATGCCAAGCAGCAGCACCCCGATGACCGCGACGAGGAGGGTTGAGGAGAGCAGGCGTCGGCGCATTTCCTACTCGCGCTCGAACCTGAAGCCGACCCCTCGAACGGTTGTGATGTACCGGGGCTTGGCGGCGTCGTCACCGAGTTTCCGGCGTAGCCACGAGATGTGCATGTCCAGGGTCTTGGTCGAGCCCCACCAGTTGGTGTCCCACACCTCGCGCATGATCTGCTCGCGGGTGACCACCTTTCCGGCGTCGCGGACCAGGACCCTCAGCAGGTCGAACTCCTTGGTGGTCAGATGCAGCTCCTTGTCGCCCATCCACGCCCGACGGGAGTCGGCGTCGATGCGCACGCCTTGGACCACGGGCGTCTCGGACGTGCCGCGCCGCAGCAGGGCGCGGACGCGCGCCAGCAGCTCGGCGAGGCGGAACGGCTTGGTGACGTAGTCGTCGGCCCCGGCGTCGAGGCCCACCACGGTGTCGACCTCGTCGACGCGGGCGGTGAGGATCAACACCGGAGTTCCATGGCCTTCGGCGCGGATGCGCCTGGCCACCTCCAGGCCGTCCATCTCGGGCAGCCCCAGGTCGAGAACGATCAGGTCGATGCCACCCGACAGAGCCCGCTCCAGAGCCTGCGGGCCGTCAGGGCTCACCTCTACTTGATAACCCTCGCGGCGCAGAGCTCGCGCCAGTGGCTCGGAAATCGAGGTGTCATCCTCGGCGAGTAGTACACAGGTCATGTTGCGATCGTAGGACCTTAGAGGATCGTTTCCCGGGTACAGCGCGCGGTTTGACTCGTCGTTGACCTATCCATTGACCTGGGCAAACACTGATAAATCCCGGATAGTCATCCCGCAACGGCCGAGGGTTTCGGAGTAGGTCTCCCACCTTGGAAGTTCCTCGAAAGCACAGGCGCACCAAAGGATTGACCGGCAAAGCAGAACACGCCCTACCAGAGGGGATCCGGTGGGCGTGTTCTACTTAATTCACCTCAAGACGGTGACGGCGGCTCGGCGTAGCGGGCGAGGTAGAGCTGCTCCCCGAGACTCTCCAGCAGACCCAGTTCGGTCTCCAGATAGTCGATGTGGTGCTCCTCGTCCTCAAGGATCTCCTCGAAGATGCGGGCCGAGGTGACATCGCCCTTCTCACGCATCAGGACGATGGCGGGCCTCAGCCGGCCGACCACCTCAAGCTCGACGTCCAGGTCTGCGCGGAGCTGCTCCGCGACGGTCTGGCCGATATGCAGGATGCCCAGCTTCTGGTAGTTGGGCAGTCCTTCAAGGAAGAGGATGCGGTCGGTGAGCTTCTCCGCATGCCGCATCTCGTCCATGGACTCTTCGCGAGTGTATTTCGCAAGCTTGGTGTATCCCCAGTTCTCCTGCATCTTGGCGTGCAGGAAGTACTGGTTGATCGCGGTCAGCTCCGCGGTCAACTGCTCGTTGAGCAGCTCGATGATTTTCTTGTCGCCCTGCATGGCGGGCTCCTCGTGCTATGCGGTCGGAATCAGATCCTCAGACCGCTTCAGGATCGCACAGATCTTGCGCACGCAAGAAGCGCAGTCGCCACCGGCACCCGTAGCGTCGCGAATCTGGCGCGCGCTCTTCGCCCCTGCCGAGATGCAGTCGTGCACCTCGTTTTCGGTGACCGCGCGGCAGACGCATACATACACGGGGGTGCGACCTCTCAGGAGCGTACCATAGGTTAGGCACACCTAAAGTAACTCATTTGGTTAGCCTTGCCTACGTGAGCTACGACACACACCCTTAACCTACCCGTCATCGCCACAAAGCCTCCATCCCGCACGGCGCCGGACACGCGAACGCGCCCCGGCGCGGGCCGGGGCGCGTCGCGGCGGACTTGCCGGTCAGTGTCCCCTGGCCAGCCATTCCTCCAGGTGACCGGCCTCCTCGCCGATCGAGGTGGAGTCGCCGTGGCCGGTGTACACGGTCGTCTCCGGCGGCAGGGTCAGCAGCCTCCCCTTGATCGACTCGATGATCGTGTCGAAGGAGGAGAAGGACCTCCCGGTCGCGCCGGGACCACCGTGGAACAGGGTGTCGCCGCTGAAGAGCGCGCCGATCTCCGCCCCGTACAGGCAGACCGCGCCCGGAGCGTGACCCGGCGTGTGCAGCACGGTCAGATCCACACCTCCGGCCGAGATCACCTGACCGTCCTTCAGCGGGGTGTACGGCAGGTCGGCGTAGACCATCTCCCACAGCACCTGGTCGGCCGGGTGGAGCAGGATCGGCGCGCCCACCCGCGTGGCGAGGTCGGCCGCCGCGTCGATGTGGTCGTTGTGCGCGTGGGTGCAGACGATGGCCTTCACCTCGCGGTCACCGACCCGCTCGGCGATCGCGGCGGCGTCGTGCGCGGCGTCGATGACGACCACCTCGTCGGCCGAACCGACGATCCAGACGTTGTTGTCGACCTCCCACGTCCCGCCGTCCAGCGAGAAGGTGCCGGAGGTGACCACCTTGTCGATCACAGGACCACCACCGAGCGCAGCACCTCGCCGCGGTGCATCTTCGCGAAGGCGTCCTCGACGTCGCCGAGGCCGATCGTCTCGGAGACGAAGCGGTCGAGGTCGAGCCGCCCCTGCAGGTAGAGGTCGATGAGCATGGGGAAGTCGCGGCTGGGCAGGCAGTCGCCGTACCAGGAGGACTTCAGCGCGCCGCCGCGGCCGAAGACGTCGAGCAGCGGCAGCTCCAGCGTCATCTCCGGGGTCGGCACCCCGACCAGGACCACGGTCCCGGCCAGGTCACGGGCGTAGAACGCCTGCTTGTAGGTCTCCGGGCGGCCGACCGCCTCGATGACCACGTCCGCGCCGTTGCCGCCGGTGAGCTCCCTGACCGACTCGACCATGTCCGAGGTGCGGGAGTTGACCGTGTGGGTGGCGCCGAACTCCTTGGCCCACTCCAGCTTGCGGTCGTCCACGTCCACCGCGATGATCTTCGAGGCGCCCGCCAGCCTGGCGCCGAGGATGGCCGCGTCACCGACGCCGCCGCACCCGATGACCGCCACGCTGTCGCCGCGGGTCACCCCGCCGGTGTTGATCGCGGCGCCCAGGCCCGCCATCACGCCGCAGCCGAGCAGCCCGGCCACCTGCGCCGGCGCGGACGCGTCGACCTTGGTGCACTGCCCGGCCGCGACCAGGGTCTTCTCGATGAAGGCGCCGATGCCCAGGGCGGGGCTGAGCGGCGTGCCGTCCTCCAGGGTCATCTTCTGGGTGGCGTTGTGCGTGTTGAAGCAGTACCAGGGACGGCCGCGCAGGCACGCCCGGCAGTTGCCGCAGACGGCCCGCCAGTTCAGGATCACGAAGTCACCGGGCGCCACCTCCGTGACGCCCGCACCGACGGCCTCGACCACGCCGGCGGCCTCGTGACCGAGCAGGAACGGGAATTCGTCGTTGATGCCGCCCTCGCGATAGTGCAGGTCCGTGTGACAGACACCACAGGCCTGCACCGTCACCACGGCCTCGCCCGGCCCCGGATCGGGCACGATAACGGTCTCCAGCGAGACGGGCTCGCCCTTTCCACGCGCGACCACGCCTTGGACGGTGTACGGCATGTCCTGCACCTCATCTGTTGCGAAACTCACCGAGCCCCACGGGACTCGCTTACCGGTTGGACGGCCTTGGAGAAGCCCCCGCCTCAATCATTACCAGCCCGGCGCAGCACGTACGGCTGCACCACCCCCAGACCCCGGGCAGGCCGCCGCCGGATACGGCCGACCTCGACGCCCGGCGCGCCCTCCAGCGCCTCGGCCAGCTCGCTGTCGACGACGATGGTGCCGGGGCGGGCGATGGCCGTGAGCCTGGCGGCCAGGTTGACCGTGGTCCCGAAGACATCGCCCATGATCGGCAGCACCGGGCCGTACGCCAGCCCGATCCGCGCGTCGAGCCCGTACCGCTGGATGACGCCGACCAGGTCCAGAGCGATCATGGCCGCGGTCCGCGGGTCGGCCGCCGTGAAGAGCACCTCGTCGCCGAGTGTCTTGACCAGCCGCCCCCCGTGCTCGGCGACCACGTCGGAGGCCCGTGCCTCGAAGCCCTCGACCAGCTCGGCCAGGCCCCGCTCGTCCAGCTCGCGGGCGACCCGGGTGAAGGCGACCAGGTCGGCGAAGCCCACCGCGAGGGTGAGCCGGGTCGGCACGATCTCGTCGGTGATGTCGGCGATCGCCAGCAGGCGGGTCCCCGCGGCGGCGAGCTGGGCTCGCCAGACGTGGATCAGGACCTGCTCGAAGTCGGGGAGCAGCCGGCGCGCGGTCTCCATGACCCCCGCCAGGTCCTCGTCGGTGGGACGCCGGCCGGGGTCGAGCATGGCACCGATCATGATCTCGGCCTGCCACTGCGCGAGCCTGGCCGTCGTCTGGCCGAGCGCCCTGGCCATCCGGATGACGGTCCGGTCGTCCAGCAGGCCGCTCTCCATCATCATCCGGACCCGCTTGAGCACCGTCACGTCCGCGTCGGTGAAGGCCACCTCGTCGTCGGGGAGCGTGGCGAACCCCAGCGCGCGCCAGATCCGCTCGGTGAGCTCCTGCGGGAGCTCGGCGAGGCTCGCCACCTGGATCCGGGTGTAGCCGGGAGAGGTGCCGACGAACAGGTGCTCGATCTGCTCGGCCGTGGGACGTCCCGCGAAGATCTCCTCCTCTCCGCCCGCGCCTTCCCCCCGGCCCGGGGGGTTACGCCCCACCGGTCACCGCCCGCCGTGTTCCGATGGCTCCCCGTCGATCGCGTCGTCGAGCGCGCGGAACACCTCGGCCCGCACATCCTGGATCCGCGGGATGTCCCGCAGCGTGATCCGGCCGTGGTCGCCCGCCGACTCGACGACGAGCGTGCCGCAGCCGAGGACCCTCTCCATCAGGGTCTGGTCGGCGCTGACCGTGTTGACCTTCGCCATCGGGATGTCGTCTATGGATTTGTTCAGCACCCCCGTACTGATGGTGAACCGGTGCGAGGTGAGCACGTACGAGGTGTTCTTCCACCTCAGGTACGGCACGAACGACCACACGGTCAGCAGACCGACGGCGACCACGGCCACCGCGATGCGCGCGTAGGAGTCGTATTCGAAGGCGGGCATGAAGAAAACGGCGGCACCGGACCCCGCGATGATCAGAATCAACGCGAGGAACGGGCCGATGAGGCGCTTCCAGTGCGGGTGGAACGACCGGATTCGCCGCTCCCCCTCCGTCATGTGGTGATCGGGTAGACCCATGGGGCAAATCGTGGCACGCCTGCATGCCCCACGTCATGAGCTGTGCGGACGAACATGCACGACGTCTCCCGCGCTGAGCGCGTGTTCCTGCCCCTTGGAGCTGACGAGCAGGTGGCCGGCGCCGTCGATACCGGTGGCCGTGCCGGTGAGCACCCGCTCGCCCGGCAGCTCCACCCGGACCTCCTGGCCGACCGTGGCGCTGATCGCGAGATAGGCGGCCCGCAGGCCGCACGCCTCGGCGTCGCCGTCCGCCTCCGACCACTCCCGGTAGTGGAGCTCGATCTCCCGCAGCGCCGCCCGCAGGATCGGGTCGCGGTCGACGCAGGCGGCCTTCTCGATGGCCAGCGAGGTGGCGGTCTCCACCGGCAGTTCCTCGGCGCGCACGCTCACGTTGAGCCCGACGCCCACGATCACCGCGTTGTCGATCCGCTCGGCGAGCACCCCGGCGACCTTGCGCCCGCCGATCAGCAGGTCGTTGGGCCACTTGAGCCGGACGTCGACCTCGGCGACCTTCCGCACGGCCGACGCGACCGCGAGGGCGACGAGCAGGGACAGCCAGCTCTGCCTGTCCGGGGGCGGGTCGGGGCGCAGGAGCACCGAGAAGGTCAGGCCGGAACGCGGCGGAACACTCCAGGCCCTGCCGAGCCTGCCGCGCCCGGCGAACTGGGCCTCCGCGACGACGACGGCTCCCTGCCGCGCACCGTCGCGGACGGCCTGCGCGAGGTCGGCGTTGGTCGATCCGGTCCTGGCGACGACGGCGATGTCGGACCAGAGGCCGCCGGGACGGACCAGCGCGCGGGTGAGCGCCGCCTGGGAGAGCGGCGGACGGTCGAGATCAGTGAAGGGCGAGTCGAGCACTTAGCCATCTTGCCTCCCCTAACGACCCCCTGTTACCGAATTAGGGCAATGACCAGGGAATACTATTAACGAAGTCTGGGTGCGCAGGCGAAGCCCGGCTTTCCGAACGGGGATGAAACCGTTCGGACGGCAGCGAAAAGAGAAAATGACCGCATGAGCAGAGACCTTGACCCGCGGGACGGCATCGAGGTGGAGGCCGTGCGGAGGCCGGGGCCCACCACGCGGGCACGGGTCGGGCAGATGCGCTCGGGGACGCTCCACGAGCGCCGGGACGACCTGGCCACCGAGGAGCCGCTGGAGATCCGGATCCAGGCGGGCGAGGAGCGCCGCACCGTCGCGATCACCATGCGCACCCCGGGGCACGACTTCGAACTGGCCGCCGGGTTCCTGTACGGCGAGGGCGTCGCGGCACCCGCCGACGTGGCGTCCATCGCCTACTGCGCGGACGACGACGTGCCGCCCGAGGCCCGCTACAACACGGTGACCGTGCGGCTGCGCGGCGACGCCCTGCCTGATCTGCCGTCGCTCGACCGGCATTTCATGACATCGAGCGCGTGCGGCGTCTGCGGCACCGCCAGCCTCGACGCCCTGCGTGGCCGCTGCTCACCGCTGCCCGCCGCCGATGACCCGCTGCGCGTCTCCCCCGAGGTCCTGTACAGCCTTCCTGGCCGGCTGAGACAGGCCCAGGGGGTCTTCGGCAAGACCGGGGGGCTGCACGCGGCCGGGCTGTTCACCGCGGAAGGCGAGCCGCTCGCGGTCCGCGAGGACGTGGGGCGGCACAACGCGGTGGACAAGCTGGTCGGCTGGGCCATGATGACCGGGAGGCTGCCGCTGGGCGGGCACGTGCTCATGGTCAGCGGGCGGACCAGCTACGAGATCATGCAGAAGGCCCTCACCGCGGGCCTGCCCGTCGTCTGCGCGGTCTCCGCGCCCTCCTCCCTGGCCGTCGACCTGGCCAGGGAGTTCGGCATGACGCTGGTCGGCTTCCTGCGCGAGGAGCGCTTCAACCTCTACGCGGGGGCGCACCGCGTCGGCCGGTGAGCGCCGCCCGCCGGCCCGGTGCGGGGCCCGCGGGCGGTGGCGAGAAGATCAGCCCGTGTTCTGCAGACCGGCGGCGACACCGTTGACCGAGAGCAGCAGCAGCGTGGACAGGCGCTCGCGCTTCTCCTCCGACAGCCCCTCGTCCGCGCGGAGCGTGGACAGGGCGCGGAGCTGCAGGTGGGAGAGCGCGTCGACGTACGGGTCGCGGAGTTGCACCGCGCGGGACAGCACCTTGCGGTCCTCCAGCAGGCGGGTGTGGCCGGTGATCTCCAGGACCAGGCGGCGGGTCAGGTCGTACTCGGCCAGGACCTGCTCGACGAAGTCGTCCCTGGCGCCGAGCGCGAGGTAGCGGGCGGCGATGTCGCGGTCGGTCTTGGCCAGCGACATCTCCACGTTGTCCAGCAGCGAGGCGAACAGCGGCCACTCCCGGTAGGCGGCGCGCAGCTCGTCCAGGCCCGCCTCGGAGATGACCGCCTCCAGGCCGCTGCCCAGGCCGTACCAGCCAGGCAGGTTGACCCTGGTCTGAGCCCAGGCGAAGACCCACGGGATGGCCCGCAGGTCGTCCAGGGACCGGGGCGCGCCGAGGCCGCGCCGGGCCGGACGGGAGCCCAGGCGGAGCGAGCCGATCTCCTCCAGCGGGCTGACCAGGGAGAACCACTCGGGGAAGCCGGGTGCCTCGGTCAGCAGCCGGTACGCCCTCTCCGAGGCGGAGGCGACCTGCTCGGCCACCGCCCGGAAGCGTCCCGCGGCCTCGGCCGTGCGCGCCTCGATGGACGGGGTGGAGGCGAGCAGCACCGCGGAGGTGACCTGCTCCATGTGACGGCGGGCGATGGCGTCGTGGCCGTAGCGGGCGAAGATGACCTCGCCCTGCTCGGTGACCTTGAACCTGCCGCCCACCGACCCCGGGGCCTGCGCGAGCACCGCCCGGTTGGCGGGACCGCCGCCCCGGCCCAGGGCGCCGCCCCGGCCGTGGAAGAGCGTCAGCGGCACGTCGTGCTCGGCCGACCAGGCGGCCAGCGCCTCCTGGGCCTCGTACAGCTTCAGCGTCGCCGCGGCCGGGCCGAGCTCCTTGGCGGAGTCGGAGTAGCCGAGCATGACCTCCAGGCGCCGGTCGTCGGCCAGCCTGGCCTGGACCTCGGGGATCTCCAGCATCCCCGACAGCACGGTGGGGGCGGCCGCCAGGTCGGCACCCGACTCGAAGAGCGGGACCACGTCGAGCCGGGGGGCCCGCTCGCCCAGCGCGTGCGCGGCCAGCGCGTGTACGGCGGCGATGTCGTCGGCCGAGCGGGTGAAGGAGACGACGTAGCGGGAGCAGGCACTCACCCCGAACCGCTCCTGGATCCAGGCGATCGTACGGATCGTGGCCAGGACCTCCTCGGTCCGCTCGGAGGTGCGCCCGGCGGCGATCTCCTCCAGCGCGGCGGCGTGGACCTGCGAGTGCTGGCGGACCTCCAGCTCGGCCAGGTGGAAGCCGAACGTCTCCACCTGCCAGATGAGGTGCTGCAGCTCCCCGTACGCCTGCCTCCTCGCCCCGGCCGCGACCAGCGACTCCTGGGTGATCCGCAGATCGCCCAGGAGCTCCTCGGGCGAGCGGTAGGCCAGGTCGAGACCGCGCTGCCTGGTGGCCGCGATGCGGGCGGCGACGAACATCAGCCACTGCCGGTGCGGCTCCTGCGGGGAGCGGGTGGCCATCTCCGAGACCAGGTCGGGGTGGTCGTTCACCGCGGCGGACAGCGCGGCCCGCAGCTCGGGCGAGGCGGGGGCGTAGCCGGCGGCGAGGGTCAGCGAGCGGCCGATCCGGCCGGCGGCGGTCTCCAGGGCGATCAGCACGTGCTCGGCCTGGATGAGCACGGCGTCCCTGGTCACCTTGGCCGTGACGTTCGGGTTGCCGTCGCGGTCGCCGCCGATCCAGCTGCCGTACCTGATGAAGGCGCGGGCCCGGGGCTTCTCGGTGCCGCCGCCCCCGCCGAGCGCGGCGTCCAGGGCGCGGTAGACCTGCGGGACCACCCGGAAGAGGGTCTCGTCGAAGGCCGCCATGGCGGTGCGGACCTCGTCTCGCGGGTCGAGCTTGGTGGATCTGAGCTGGGCGGTCCGCCAGAGCAGGTCGATCTCCTCCAGCAGCCGCCGGCGGGTCTCCGCCCGCTCGGCGGCACCCCGCTCGGGGCTGTTGTACAGGGCGAGCTGGCCGCTGATGCGCTGGATCGCGGTGACCACGGCGCGCCTGCGGGCCTCGGTGGGGTGCGCGGTCAGCACCGGGTGCAGGCGCAACTCCTCGACCAGGCCGGCGACCTTCTCGCCACCGAGTTCCTGGACCGCCTGGGCCAGGGACTCCGGCAGCGGCTCCTCGCCGGTGTCGCGGACCCTGAGCGTGCGGATTCTGAAGTGCTCCTCGGCCAGGTTCGCCAGGTGGAAGTAGCACGTGAACGCGCGGGCGATCTGTACCGCGCGATCGACGGGCCACTCGGCCACCATCGCGGTGATCTCGTCGACCGACACCTGCCTGCGGCGGGCACCGATGACTGCCTTGCGCAGCCGTTCGACGTCGGCGAGCAGGTCATCGCCACCATGCTCGGCGATGACCTGCCCCAGGAGCTCGCCGAGCAGTCGCACGTCCGCGCGCAGCTCGTCGGGCATCTCGGTGACAGCGGAGGAACGCTCTACCTGATGAGACACGGTGGCTGGCATGTTCGTCAGCGTACCCAGTCCGTTTTCTCCGGCGGAGACCGGTCTCACCCATTGGACTAGACCATTCAGGCGGCCTTGGAGATCGCCTGCAGCAGCGCTGGATACCTGGCGAAAGCGGCTTTACCCGCGATTCTCCGGCCGCCGGCGGAGAGCAGCAGTCCGTACGGCACCGCCAGCGCGGCGACCCAGGTGAGGCCGAACAGCACCGGCAGCACGATCGGCAGCACGAGCAGGCCGGTGCCGATCAGCGCGCCGAACGAGGCGACGAAGGCGATGCCGCCCTGCCCCGGAGCCGCACCCGTGAAGGCGTTCAGGCGTTCGGGCACGGTGTAGGGCAGCTGCACGCTGGTCAGCGCGCCCACCCCGAGCCCGACCCCGAGGACGCCCCAGGCGGTCAGGGTGGCCGGGACCGCCCAGCCGACGTCTCCGGCCAGCAGGGCCGAGACCAGGGAGAGCACCAGCAGCACCGGCACGCCGATCGTCGCCACGGCCAGGTGCCGCCCCGCGATGTCGGTGCGCCAGTCGCGGTCGGTGCCGTAGGCGACGGCGTTCATCCACAGCGAGCGGCCGTCGATGCCGAAGGCGTTGCACCACTGCATGCTGATCAGCGCCGCGCCGATGCAGGCGGGAGCGACCGCCAGGGCGACCCCGGTCGGACCGCCCTGCCCGTTCAGCGAGAAGGCCATGATGCCCGCGACCGCGACGGCGGCGAACCAGCCGACCCTGCCCCGCGGATCACGGCGGGCGTACCTGAACTCCTTGCCCACGACCGCGGCGAGCGGGCCGTCGGGCAGGACCCTGGCCAGCAGGCCCCGGGAGTTGCGCACCGAGGAGCTCTGGGTGGAGGCGTCAGGGGAGACCAGGGCTCGGCGCAGCGCCGCGATCCACAGCCACCCCACCCCGGCGACCAGGGCGGCGAGCACGACGATCGCCAGAAGGGCCGCCGCTCCTCCGTCGGCGACGGCGTGCGCCGCCATACCTGACGGGGTCCAGCGCAGCACCGAGGCGGTACCGCGCAGCATCGCCCCCGGGTCGGCCGACAGACCGCCGTTGAGCAGCAGGTTGGGCAGCTGTGCCGCCAGCACGACGAAGATCACCGAGACGGCCAGCACGTCGCGGCCCCTGCGGGTGCGCAGCACGCCGGAGAGCGCCGTGGTGACCAGCCGGGAGAGGACGATGCAGAGCGCGAAGTGGAGCAGCACCGCCACCGTGCCCAGGAGCACCCCGCCGGCCCCCGTGGCCAGTCCGGCCACGGCCCCGATCATGACGACCAGCGTGGCCACCGGCCAGACGCCGGTGATCGAGGCGGCGAACATGCCGGTGGCGAGCTGGCCGGTCCGCAGCGGGAAGAGCGCCAGCCGCGACGGGTCGAGCGTGTCGTCCAGCCCGAACGCGAGCAGCGGCACGACCGCCCAGCCCACCAGGAAGGCGGCGAACAGCACGGTGACGACGTCGCCTGCGACCTCGGCGGACGCGAGACGCAACGTGGTCATGGCGAAGAAGCCCAGGGCGGCGAAGACGATCGCGGCGATCACCGTGAAGACGAACCCCAGCAGGTGCTGGACGCTGCCGCGCAGGTTGCCGGCGACGAGCCGGAGCTTGAGCCGTACGAACACCGAGGGCCCCACCCGCACGGTCCCGGGCACCGCCCGCTGCCGGTCCGGCGCGCTCATGCCGGGGTCGCGCCCAGCCATGACAGGCCCTCCTGCCCGCTCGTGCCGTCACCCCGGGCGCCGACCAGCCCCAGGAACGCCTCGTTGAGGCTGCGGCCCGCCCTGACCTCGTCCAGCGGCCCCTGGGCGACGATCCGCCCGCCGTCCATCACCGAGACCCAGTCGCACAGGCGCTCGACGAGCTCCATGACGTGGCTGGAGAAGACGACGGTCGAGCCGGAGTCGGTGTAGCGCCTGAGCACCTCGACGAGCGTGTTGGCGCTGACCGGGTCGACGCCCTCGAACGGCTCGTCGAGAAAGAGCACACCGGGGTTGTGCAGCAGCGCGGCGGCCAGGCCGATCTTCTTGCGCATACCCGTCGAGTAGTCGACGACGAGTTTGTCCGCCGACTCGGTCAGGCCCATGACCTTCAGCAGCCCCTCCGCCCGCTGCTCCACCTCGGCCCGGGGGATGCCCCGGAGCTGGCCGTTGTAGGACAGCAACTCCCTGCCGGAGAGCCGCTCGAACAGGCGCAGCCCCTCGGGGAGCACGCCGATGCGGCTCTTGACCGCGACCTGGTCGCGCCAGACGTCGACACCACCGATGTGGATCGAGCCCCCGTCGGGACGCAGCAGGCCGGTGACCATGCTGAGCGTGGTGGTCTTTCCCGCCCCGTTGGGACCGACCAGCCCGGCGAAACTGCCGGCGGGCACCACGAGGTCGACGCCTCCCACGGCCACCTGTTGCCCGAATCTCTTGAACAGCCCCTGCGTTCGCACCGCCTCGATGGCGTCCGGCATGTTCCCCCCTTCCAGGATCACGGCTCCGGCGATCAGCCGACTAATCCGGAAAACGAACGGTCGCCCCCGATAGTTCGCACTGTCAGAGGGCGGTTTACCCTGCTGGCATGAGCGAGCCCTTGAGTGCCGAGACCACGGCCGCCGAACCCGATATCCGTACGACGGCCGGGAAACTGGCCGATCTGGAACGCCGTCTGGACGAGGCCGCCCACGCGGGTTCCGCACGCGCCATCGAGAAACAGCATGCGAAGGGCAAGATGACCGCCAGGGAGCGGGTCCTCGCCTTCCTGGACGAGGGCAGCTTCGTGGAGTTCGACGAACTCGCCCGGCACCGGTCCACGAGCTTCGGCATGGAGCGCGAGCGTCCGTACGGCGACGGGGTCGTGACCGGACACGGCACCGTCGACGGCCGCCCCGTGGCGGTGTTCTCCCAGGACTTCACGGTCTTCGGCGGTTCTCTGGGCGAGGTCTTCGGAGAGAAGATCGTCAAGGTCATGGACCACGCGCTGAAGACCGGCTGCCCGGTGATCGGCATCAACGACTCCGGCGGGGCGCGCATCCAGGAGGGCGTCGTCTCGCTGGGCCTGTACGCCGAGATCTTCAAGCGGAACGTGCACTCCTCGGGGGTGATCCCGCAGATCTCGCTGATCATGGGCCCGTGCGCGGGCGGCGCCGTCTACTCGCCGGCCCTCACCGACTTCGTGCTGATGGTGTCGGAGAAGTCGCACATGTTCATCACCGGCCCCGACGTGATCAAGACGGTCACCGGCGAGGAGGTGACGTTCGAGGAGCTCGGCGGCGCGCACACGCACAACTCCCGCTCGGGTGTCGCCCACTACGAGGCCTCCGACGAGGCCGACTGCCTGGAGTTCGCCAGGGCGCTGCTCTCCTACCTGCCGTCCAACAACATGGACGAGACCCCGGTGTTCGACGCCGAGGTGGTGCTGGAGACCACCGACTCCGATCGGGAGCTCGACACGCTGGTCCCCGACTCGGCGAACCAGCCCTACGACATGCACACGGTTCTCGAACACGTTCTGGACGACGGCGAATTCCTTGAGGTGCACGCGCAGTTCGCGCCGAACATCCTGGTGGGTTTCGGCCGGGTCGAAGGGCGCTCCGTGGGGATCGTCGCCAACCAGCCGATGAGTTTCGCGGGCACGCTGGACATCGCGGCCTCGGAGAAGGCCGCGAGATTCGTACGTACATGCGATGCCTTTAACATTCCGGTACTGACATTTGTCGATGTCCCCGGATTCCTTCCCGGCACCGACCAGGAATGGAACGGGATCATCCGCCGCGGCGCCAAGTTGCTCTATGCCTACGCCGAGGCGACGGTGCCGCTGGTCACGGTCATCACCCGCAAGGCGTACGGTGGAGCCTACGACGTCATGGGTTCCAAGCACCTGGGCGCCGACATCAACCTGGCCTGGCCGACCGCGCAGATCGCGGTGATGGGAGCGCAGGGCGCGGTCAACGTCCTCTACCGGCGCGAGCTCGCCTCGGCCGCCGATCCGGACGCCCAGCGGGCCCGGTTCATCGCTGAATACGAGGACACGCTCGCCAACCCGTATCTCGCGGCCGAACGTGGGTATGTGGACGCGGTGATCCGCCCCTCCGACACCCGAGTCCAGATCGTCAAGGCGCTCAGGACCCTGCGCAACAAGCGCGCGACCCTGCCGCCGAAGAAGCATGGGAACATCCCGCTGTGAGACATCTGAAGATCATTAAAGGGGATGCGACCCCCGAGGAGATCGCCGCGGTGGTGATCGCTATCTCTGCGCACACCGCGGCCGCGACTTCGGGCCCGAAAGCCCTGCAGACGCCAAAATCCTGGAGCAATCACTCACATGGCATGCGAAAACATCTTCCTACCGGACAAGGTGCGTGGAGATCGAGCGCACTGCCGAGATAGATCCTCAGAACGGGGTGTCAACTTGCACGAGAGTTGGGACCATCTAAGAAATGGGCGCATATAGTCAGCCGATCAGCTAGTTACGAGGCCTGGAGGACGACATGACCATCCTGGACCTCACGTCACACCCCATCGCCGCGAAGTACGCCGTCCTGGTCGACGTCGGGTACCTGTACGCCGCGGCGGGGGAGGTGCTTCTGAGTGCCAAGGAGCGCAAGGAGTACCGGGTCGCGGCGGACGAACTGATCCAGGCGTTGCAGAAGCACGCGGAGGAGCGAATCCACGGCGAGCTGCTGAGGATCTACTGGTACGACGCCGCCCGCGACCGGGTGCCGACCGTCGACCAGCGGGTCATCGCGCAGCTCCCCTGGGTCAAGGTCCGCCTGGGCAACCTCAACGCGAGGGGCCAGCAGAAGGGCGTGGACGCGCAGATCAGGAGCGACCTGGAGGCGCTGGCCAGGCACCACGCGGTGAGCGACACCATACTGCTGGCCGGGGACGAGGACATGGTCCCCGCCGTCGAGGCCGCCCAGGCCTACGGGGTGCGGATCCACCTGTGGGGGGTGGAGCCGCCGTACGGCACCAACCAGGCCGAGCGCCTGGTCTGGGAGTCCGACACCGTCGAGATCATCAGTGCCGACTTCCTGCGCTCCTTCTTCAGCCGGGCCCCCGCGCCGGTCCCGGTGCCGGCCGCCCCGAGCGCCCCCTCCCCCGCCCAGGTCTTCGCCGGGCGCACCGCCGCCGCCACCGCCAAGCCCAAGGCCCCCGCGGGCCAGGTCACCAAGCTGGGCCCGAGTCGCCCGCGCGTCGAGGAGGTCGGTGAGCACGTGGCCCAGAAGTGGATCCTCACCCGCGGCCGCGACAACATCCGCGACCTGCTCCCGGGGCCGATCCTGCCCACGGTCATCGACACCGAGCTGCTCATCGAGGCGGAGAAGGAGCTGGGTCACTCCCTCCGTCCCTACCCCGAGGCACGCGTCTGGCTACGCGACGGATTCTGGGCCCGTGTCTACCGGGAGTTCGAGATCGGGGTCGGCGTCTCCTCCAAGTGACGCGCCCGCGAGGCACGCCTCAGCGGATCACCGCCCTCCCCGCGACGACCGCCACGACCATGTCCGATTCCCGCCAGCCGTACGGGGTGGGCTGCGAGTAGCGTCATCAGCATGTCCGTGAGAGAGCTCGACTTCGACGCCTGTTACCGCGCGGTGGCCGCGAGGGACGCCCGGTTCGACGGGCGCTTCTACACGGCGGTCACCTCCACCCGTATCTACTGCCGGCCGATCTGCCCGGCACGCACCCCTGCCAGCCGCAACGTGCGGTTCTACCGCCATGCGGCCTCCGCCGAGGCCGCCGGGTTCCGGCCGTGCAAGCGGTGCCGGCCCGAGCTGAGCCCCGGCGATCCCGGCTGGGACCACCGGGGCGACCTGGTCGGCAGGGCGCTCCGGCTGATCGACGAGGGGGTGGCGGACGACGGCGGGATGGCCCGGCTGGCCGGGCGGCTGCACATCACCGGGCGGCACCTGCACCGGCTGTTCACCACGGAGATCGGCGTGGGACCGCTGGCCGTGGCCAGGACCAAGCGCCTGCTGCTGGCCAAGCAACTGCTGACCGAGACCGGGCTGCCGATCGTCGACGTGGCGTTCGCGTCGGGTTTCGGCAGCGTCCGGCAGTTCAACGCGACCATGAAGGACACCTACGGGTTCACCCCGGGCGAGCTGCGGGCGACCACGCGACGCAGCACCGACCTCTCGGGTGACGCGCTGACCCTGCGGCTACACCGCAGGGAGCCGTACGACGCCGCGGCCCTGATGCGGTTCCTGGCCGCGCGGGCGATCCCCGGTCTGGAGCACGCGGACGGCACGTCCTACCGCCGCGCCGTCCCCGGTGGCACGGTCACCCTGACCCCCGAGGTGGACCACGTCCGGCTGGACGTGAGCGTCGACGACACCAGCCACCTGGCCAGGATCGTCGCCCGCTGCCGCCGCCTCCTCGACCTCGACGCGGACCCCGAGGCCATCTCCGCCGCCCTTGGCGAGACCTCGCTGGAACCACTCGTCGCCGTCCGTCCCGGGCTGCGGGTGCCCGGCGCGTGGGACGGCTTCGAGGTGGCCGTCCGCGCCGTGATCGGCCAGCAGATCTCCGTCGCGGGTGCCCGCACCATCCTCGGGCGCGTCACCGCCCGAGCCGGGCGTCCGCAGCCCGGAACGGACGGCGACGAGGGGTTGACCCACCTGTTCCCGACCGCGGCCGAGCTCCACGAGGCTGATCTGGGCGGGCTGGGCCTGACCGGGCGGCGGGTGGCCACGCTGAAGGCGCTCGCCGCCAGGGTGGCGGACGGCGAGATCGACCTGGACGGGGCACAACAGCCCGCCCAGGCGGTGGCCGGGCTGCTTGAGGTCCCCGGGATCGGGCCGTGGACCTCGGGTTACATCGCGTTGCGGGCACTGCGCGACCCGGACGCCTGGCCTGGCGGAGACCTCGGCCTGCGGCGGGCCATGGCCTGCCTGGGCATCCCGGAAGACCACATCGAGCGGTGGCGTCCATGGCGGGCGTACGCCGCACTGCATCTTTGGAGTTCCGAATGATAGAAGCACAGGTACTCACCACCCCGACCGGTCCGCTGGCGCTGCTCGCCCGCGAGGGCGTCCTGGTCGCGGCGGGCTTCACCGACGCCCCGGACGAGATGTTCGCGCGGCTCTCCCCCGGCCTCCGGACGGAGGGCCTGGCCCTGACCGCCGACCTGGGCCACCCGGCGCGTGCCGTACGCGACTACCTGGACGGCGACCTGAAGGCCCTCGACTCCGTGGCGCTGGAACAGCCGGGCACCCCCAAGCGGCAGCGGCTGCTCACCGCCCTGCGTGAGGTCCCGCCGGGCGTCACGATCAGCTACGCCGAGCTCGCCGAGCGGGCGGGCCTGCCGAGGACGGCGGCCAGGGCGGCCGGGAGCGCGTGCGCGCAGAACCTGATCGCGCCGTTCGTCCCCTGCCACCGCATCCTGCCGTCCACCGGCGGGTTCGGCGGCTACTACTACGGCACGCCGGTCAAGCGGTGGCTGCTCACCCACGAGAAGGCGATCACCGGCGAGTGACGCCGGCCGTCTTCGACCATGAGGCGCGCCCGGCTCGGTCAGCGGGGCGTCACGGTGCGGCATGAGGGCCTCCGGCGGATGTGAATCCTGGCCGACTCACACCACGTCACGAGGCCCTCGCCCATTTCGAGATCATTCGACCGGGCCGCCATCACCGACGTCCACGGGTGGTACACCTATCCGGTCTTCCTGACGGTGCTCTGCACCTCGCCCACCGGGACGTCTCGGGTGACCCCGACCTCGACCGGGTCGTAGGCGAAGGGCACCACGTCGCCCTCGACCTCGATGGGCCAGACCGAGGTGACCGTCAGCACGTAGGCGTCACGCGGCTGGTCGATCGAGGCCCGCAGGTAGCGCACGCCGCAGGTGAACGCGGCGCCCTTCGCGTACGGCTTGCCGCCGGGGCCGCACTCCTCCTTGACCTCCGCCCGGTCTGCGGTGGTGCCCGCGTCGATCCGGATGTCCTCAAGGGTGGCGGTCACGGTGGCGCTCATCACCCCGGGCAGCGTCGCCGTCACGGACCTGGTGGTCTCGCCGATACCGCTCAGCCAGACCCAGGTCGGCAGGTTGACGTAGCTCTTGGCGTCCGGGTTGAGCTCGATCTTCGGCTCGGGCACGGTCAGCGCGGCGCGGGCGATCTCGACGAGTTCGGCGATGGTGATCCCGGCGGGCGGCGTGGTGCCGGGCGGCACCCACACGAACGGCTCCAGTTCGCTCCAGCAGGACTGACCGTCCGGATCGGCGCCGTTGTACGCGGGCGCCCACCAGCGCCCCTCCTTGCCGATCTTGTCCTGGAACTGCTTGAGGAACTCCTGGTACTTCTCCTCGGTGGGGTTCTTCGTGTAGCGGAACCAGTGGTCCCGCACACCCTGCTGGCTCGACAGCATGTCCGCGGCGTTGTTTCCGGGTTCGTACCAGCAGGGGCGCTTGATCCGGTAGCCGTCGCTCTTGCCGGTGAGCCCGGTACCGGTGATGACGATCTGGGAGTTCTCCAGGCGGACCCCGGCGGTGCGGCCGTCCTGGTAACCGGTACCGGTGCTGCCTCCGAGGTCGGGGGGCGCGAACAGCAGCAACCCCGCGACGATCACTTTTCCGATCATCGAACACCTCCGGTGTCGGCGCCGGAGCCCGGCGGTGGGGAGAGAGTCATCGGAGACAGCCCTTCGCGCGCTCGTGGGGGAGTTCCGCGTTACGGAAGAGCACGATGCGCCGGCTCCCGTCGTCGTGGTGTCTCATCGTGGCGGCCTGCAGGAAGGGCTTCTTGGTCCATACGGGCTGCTCGGGGACCTGCTTGCCGGTGGAGGAGTCGATCAGGCGCATCTTCGACTCGTCGACGCAGGCCTCCAGCTCCGCCCCCGCGCCGTAGGTCGAGCTGACGTTCAGCGCGTACAGCCGGGCGGTTCCCCGCACCGACCTGCGCTGGTCGAGGAACGCCTGCACCCAGGCGTAGGCGTCCGGGCTCGCGTCGCGCTCGACCAGACCGAGGTAGTCGGTGTCGCCGCCCCCGCTCGTGACCGCCCTGAAGACCCCGACGAAGTAGTCGCGGAGGAGCTCGATCATCGCGGTCGTGTCCGCGTCGGGCTCGGCGGGCCACTCGACCACCACCCGCACCCCCGGTGCGACCTGGACCGTCTCCACCCTCGGCCCCGTCCGCGCGGAGCCGCCGGGAGAGGGCTGCGCGGCACCCGACGCGGAGGTCTCGGCGGGAAGATCGACGGGACTGAACGGCTCGGCCTCCGACGGGGCACAGGCCGCCGACAGGAGCACGAGCAGCGCGACCACGACACGCACACCGATCACGCTAGGAGCGCCCGGCCGCCGCAACCATCGATATGCACGATTCGGCATGACTCTTCCCTCAGCCTCGCCCGCCACGCGATCTCCCGCACCACGGCCCGTCACCTCATTCCGTGCCCGACGACATGACGGGCCGTCCAGCGCGGCATCCGACCCACCGCGACCCCGCATGACCCCCGGCGCGCGGACCTGGCCCGCCGGGCCCGTCATGCCGTCGGGGCCGAGCGCATCCGCCACGAGGGCAGCAGCTCGTCGATGAGGGCCTCGGTCTCCGGTGCCATCCCACCGCCGTAGGGGTGGGAGGCGGCCCGCCGGTGCAGGGCGTCGGCCACGGCACGCAGGCGGACGGGGTCGTCGGTGAGATGCGTGGCCCGCAGCAGGTCGCGCCAGAGCCCCTCGTCGTCGGCTGCCAGCAGCAGCCCGGCCCGCACCGCCGCCACCGCCTGGTCGGTCTCACCGCGGGCCAGCCGTACCTCGCAGAGCCGGTGCGCGGCGTCCGCGACGCCCGCGGTCACGTTGTACTCCAGGTCGTCGGCTGCCAGCCAGGCGTAGCGGCCACGCGGGCGGCCGTTCAGCAGCGGACCCCGTACCAGGCCCAGTGCCCGATCGAGGAGCTCGGGACGCCCGCCGGGGTTGGCGTGCGACTGCCGGACGAGGTCGCGGAAGAGCATCCAGTCGGTGCGCACCTCAGGGCCGAGCCGCAGGCGCCCCGAGGTGTCGGCGTAGAGGTTGGGCCGCCCCTGACTGTCGGTGCCCAGCCACGCGACGACCCTGGCGATCGTGGCGTCCCTGACGACCGCCTGCACGCCACGTGGCCAGAGGATGCCGCCGAGCACGACGGGGTGGACGCCGCCGGGGTGCGTCGCCAGGTAGACGACGAGCTCGACCGCGATCACGGCTCGCCCCTCCTCCATCGGCGAGGGACCGACGACCTCGACGGGTCCGAGGATCCGCACCTCGACCGAGGGTGTCTGGGTGACCGGTTCCGGCTCATCGGCCAGCGGCTCGCCCTCCAGCCGTTCGGTCGCCAGGAACAGATCGATCAGTGCCCGGTACTGCCGCCGTGGCAGCAGCTGCGCGGCCACGTCGAACCCGAGCGCGTCCACCCTGGCGCGGCCCTCCTCGGTGATCGTCCAGTTCCAGGTGGCGTGCGGCACGTCGCCCGCGATGACGTACCCGGCGGCGGTCCTGACGCCCTTCCTGGCGAGCAGCGCCAGGCGGCGGCCTTCCTCCTCGGTGGGGGCGATCGCGGACAGCAGGTAGTGCGGGGCGCAGACCGGGTCGGCGGCGCGTCCGTGGATCCTGCCGGTGAGCACCTCGCCTCGGTTACCGCCGTCTTTGCCCGATGCCTCCAGCTCGGGCAGGATCTCCGCCAGGCTGCCCACGTACCTGATCCGGTCGGAGGCGATCACGGTCAGCTCCTCGCCGAAGCCGACCAGCGTGACGCGCATCCGGTCCGACCAGCGGTTGGTCGCCAGCTCCACGGCGAGCGCCGCCAGAGCGGCGGTGGCCTGCGCGCCCCCGATGCTGATCGGACCGTGGGCGGCCTCCAGGTCGACGAGCACCCGGCCCTCACCGCTGGAACCGAGCGAGACCAGCCCCGGGTACGGCGCGGGTGCGTCGGCGAGTGCCTGCTCGTCGAGCATCCGGCCCTCGTGCGCGGGAAGCCGCCAGACCTGGCCTCCGTCATGGGCGCTCCAGGGCGCGGGCGCGTCGGGGGCTGGCGGATGGATCCACAGGTCGAGGGTCTGCGGTGACAGGTGGGCCGCGTAGACCGTGGGCGGGACGCGGTTCTGGGCGGCGAGGGACCTGCCCAGCAGCCGGAGCCCGACGTCGAGCATCCGGCTGCCCGGGGCGTCCGCGCCGAGCCTGAGCGCCAGCTCGGCCTGGGCGGCGTCGTCCCTCGGCCGGGTGATCCGGCGCCCGAACGCCCGGTGCCAGAGCTGCCGCCTGCGCCTGCGGCCGAGCGCCACCAGCAGCCCGGCCGCGGCCAGCGAGGCCCCGGCCAGGTAGTCGAGCATCTCCAGCCCGGCTCCCCCGTCACCCGGTCACCGGCGCTGCACGGCCGTGACGCGGAGCAGGACGCACTGCTGCGACTCCTCGACACCGCGCGCGACGGATCCGGAGGCGCGCTGATCCTGCGGGGGGCGCGGGGAACGGGAAAGACCGCGATGCTCGATGTCGCGGCTGAACGCGCGGGCGAGTCGGGCGACTTCGTCGTGCTCAGGGTGCGCGGCAGCGAGGCGGAGTCGCACCTGCCCTGCGCCGGGCTGCACGGACTGCTCCGGCCGGTCGCCGACCGGCTGCCCGCGCTGCCCCCGGCACAGGCCGCGGCGCTGGCGCGGGCACTGGAGCTGGGCGCGGTGGACGGCGGGCTGGTGCTTCCCGCCGCGGTGCTCAACCTCCTGGTGGCTGCCGGCGGCCCGGTGCTGGCCTGCGTCGACGACGTTCACCATCTCGACGCGCCCAGCCGCGAGGCGCTCTTCTTCGCGGCCAGGCGGCTGACGGGGGAGGCGGTGGCCCGGCGTGACTCCAACCTCCAGCGAACCGGGAACGACTGGATCGAGGTGGCCTTCCGCACCGCACGGGCCGCCGACCCGTC
>NZ_JBEXUE010000038.1:0-36826 GCF_040614275.1 Streptosporangium sp. NPDC006013 | reverse complement strand
CGGCCCACGCGCGCAGGCCGAACATCCCGGCGACGCTGCCGGCGAGCAGGTCGCCGTCCGTCTCCGAGGAGAGTTCGGCCACCCAGACGCCGTCGGGGTAGTCGTCGCGGACGCTCCGCGCCGCCTGGAGGGCGAGGCGCGTCTTGCCGACGCCCCCGGCGCCGTGCAGGGTGAGCAGGCGCGTTCCGGCGAGGAGTTTCGTGATCTCGTCAAGCTCGGCGGCGCGTCCGAAGAAGCTGTTCATCGCGACCGGCAGGTTGCCGCGCGGCGTCAAGAAAGATTCCCCTGGATCGCGTGTTCCACCGCGTCGCGCAGGCTGATCGAACCTCCCTGTTCCTCCAGCCGGTCGAACTCCGCCCTGCCCAGGCGCCCGCGCAGCCTCAGCTCGGACGTACGGATCAGGCTCGCGATCATGGGTGAGCGGCTGGGCGGGACCCCGGCGTTCTTCCAGGCGGCGCGGGAGGCTCCGAACATGATGGCGGCGAAGGTGTCGTCGGCGGATGACTCGGCGATCACGACGAACACCTCCAGCGCCTCCATCAGCGAGATGGTGTCGCCGAACAGGCGGCCTCCGCGCAGAGAGCCGCGGGCGGACTCCGCGGCGGACGCGGGGTTGCCGAGGAGGTGCTCGGCCTGGCCCAGGAGGAGGTCGAGGCGGATGAGGGTCCAGTAGTCGCCGCAGGACTCGCAGAGCTCACGTCCCTCCCGCAGGATGGACACGGCCTGTTCGTGGTGGCCGGCGAGCATCATGGCGGTGGCGACCACCGTGTAGGTGGGCAGGAAGCCGGGGAAGACATTGCCGGTGGAGCGGTGGCGCACCCGGGCGTGCTTGATGAGCCGCAGGGCCTCGCCCACGTCGCCCCTGACGACGGCCAGGTGGGCCTGGAACTGGCTGACGTAGGCCGTGGCGTAGCCGTTGGCGTCCTCGGCCGCGCACTCGGTGAGGATGCGCTCGGCGCGTTCGAGGTCGCCGCGCTGGATCGAGACCCAGGCGTGCACCCAGAGTGCCTTGACCCGCTCGGGGCTGGCCGTGCGGTCGAGGTCGAGGCCGCGCTGGAGGAGGTCGTCGCCGGGTGCCTGCATGCCGCAGCACGCCCACAGGAACCACAGGTTGCCGACCAGGTCGAGACCGCGGCGGTACTCCTGCGGCCGGGAGTAGCAGTATTCGATGGCACCGCGCATGTTGCCGCATTCGAGGACCAGCCTGCGGTACCACTCGAGCTGGCGGCCCTGCCAGCTCATCTCGGCGCGGGCGGACAGGGCGAGGAAGTGGTCACGGTGGCGGCGCTGGATCTCCTCGGTCTCGCCGAGCCGGTCGAGCCAGACCAGGCCGAACTCGCGGACCGTGTTGAGCAGGCGGTAGCGGACCCCGTTCTCGCCCTCCTCGCGGACCAGGACGGACTTGTCGAGCAGACCCAGCAGGCCGTCGAGGATGTCCTTGGCTGCGAGGACCCCTCCGGCGCAGACCTCCTCGGCGGCCTCGATGTCGAAGGTGCCGGCGAAGACCGAGGCCCGTGCCCACAGCAGGCGTTCCGGCGGGGTGCAGAGTTCGTGGCTCCAGCCGAGGGCGACGCGCATGGAGCTGTGCCGCCGGGGAGCGGAGGGGAGCCGGTGCGGTTCCGCGTCGTGCCCTTCGCCGTGGGTCCCGCGACCGGCTGAGGGGGCCGTACGGCTCTCGAAGGCCGCGGCGAGTTCGTCGGGTGAGGCCATGCGGCCGTCGAAGGCGGCGAGCCCGGCCGTGGAGAGCGGGCGGCCGTCGAGGGTGACCAGCCCGTCGAGGATCCCGGGGCCGCCTCCGGCCACGGCGAGCCTGATCGCCAGCGGCAGGTTGTCGAGGCGCCCGCAGAGCTCGGCCGCGTCGGGGCCGCCGATCAGACCGGCGGTGAGGGTGTCGATCAGGCTGACGGCGTCGGCGTCGGGCAGACCGCCGACCGGGTAGAGGTGCTCGCCGGGCAGGCCCAGCCGCTGCCTGCTGGTGGCCAGGACACGTAGTCCCTCGATTGAGCGCAACAGCAGGCCGACCAGGATGCCCGTGACGCCGACGACGCGGTCGCAGGTGTCGAGGACGAGCAGGGTCCGGCGCGTGACGAGCTCGTCGACCAGCGCCCGCAGCGCGGGAACGCCCGGCCTGCGGCGGACGCCGATCGCGTCGGCGAACGTCTCGGCCAGGGAGTCGAGGTCGCCGGGTGCCTCCGACAGCTCCACGATGTGGACGCCGTCCGGGAACCGGGGTTCGAGGGTGCGGGCCAGCCGCAGGGCGACGCAGGTCTTCCCGGCTCCGGCCGGACCGGTCAGCGTGACGTGCCGCACCCTTTCGAGCAGTGCGGAGACGTCGGCGAGTTCGGTCTCCCTGCCGACGAAGACGTCCGCTTTCATGGCAGCCCCAGCGTCCTGACAACGTGTGCATCTACCGTCGCACGGAGACATGGTCCACTGAAAGCCCGTTTCCTAGATTTCCTCGATATAGCGGGGGATGCGACAAGGACGGGCACTTCCGGAAGCCGGCCACACCCGCCCCGAAATAACCTCCTCGTCGCCTTCCGCCATACAGGTCCCCTTTCGCCCTCCGCGGCGCGCGAGCGGACCGTCAGGCCGGGACCAAAGAACACCGGGGGTCACCGAAGGTACGGCACTCTATTGAAATGCCACGTCCCCTCAGCGAACTGCCCAAGGCGCACCTGCACCTGCACTTCACCGGCTCCATGCGGCACTCGACCCTCGTCGAGCTGGCCCGCGAACACGGCTTACACCTTCCCGACGCGCTTGAGGAGGACTGGCCGCCTCGGCTGCGCGCCACCGACGAGCGGGGCTGGTTCCGTTTCCAGCGGCTGTACGACATCGCGCGCTCCGTCCTGCAGCGGGAGAGCGACGTCTACCGGCTGCTGCGCGAGGCGGCCGAGGACGAGGCGGCCGAGGGGTCGGCCTGGCTGGAGATCCAGATCGACCCGTCCGGGTACGCGTCGAGGTTCGGCGGGCTCACCTCGGCCATGGAGCTGATGCTCGACGCGACGCGCAGGGCCGCCGACCACGCGGGAATAGGGATCGCGGTCGTGGTGGCCGCCAACCGCACCCGCCACCCCCTCGACGCCAAGACCCTCGCCCGCCTCGCCACGCACTACATGGACCAGGGCGTGATCGGGTTCGGGCTCTCCAACGACGAGCGGCGCGGCCGGGCCCGTGACTTCGACGGGGCCTTCCGGCTGGCCAAGCGGGCGGGGCTGCTGGCCGTGCCGCACGGCGGGGAGCTGCTGGGCGCCGCCAGCGTGGCCGAGTGCGTCGACGTGCTGGACGCCGACCGGGTCGGGCACGGGGTGCGGGCGGCCGAGTCGCCACAGCTCATGGAGCGTCTCGCCGCCCGGGGGATCACGTGTGAGGTCTGCCCGACCTCCAACGTCGGTCTCGGGGTGGCCGAGCGGGCCGAGGACGTGCCGCTGCGGCGCCTGTTCGAGGCGGGGGTGCCGATCGCACTGGGCGCCGACGACCCGCTGCTGTTCGGCGCCAGGCTGCTGCCCCAGTACGAGCTCGCCAGGCAGGTGTACGGCTTCTCCGACCCGGAGCTGGCCGAGCTGGCCCGCCAGTCGATACGGGCGTCGGCGGCACCGGAGACGGTGCGCAAGAAGCTCCTCCAGGGGGTCGACGACTGGCTGGCCTCAGCGGACTGAGCGGGCGATCTCCTCGGCGCGGCCGATGTCCCCGGCCCCCTCCAGGCGCAGGCCGACCTGCCCGCGCTGCCAGATGAGGGTGGGCCCGGCCGCGCGGGGGCGGGCCTCGGCCTCACCGCCGCGCCGGGGCAGGTAGGTCAGGCCGTGTGGGGCCGGGATCCACTGCGCCTCCGCGTCGCCCACCCGGGTCTCCAGCGGCCAGGGGGGTCCCAGCTCCTTGCGGAAGACGAGCAGGAGGCTACCGTCGTACTCGTCCAGCCTGAGGCCGGGCCAGAGCAGCGAGACCACCCGGCCGCCGTCGCCCACCCTGACCTCGGCGGGCTCGCCGAGCGCGGCGGGGACGGCGATCGGGAACGCCACCTGCTCCCTGGCCTGCTCCAGGGTGACCCGCCGCTCGTCCGGCAACGGCTGGGGCGCCCAGGACGGCAGGGGCCCGGGGTCGCCGATCCTGAGCTCGACGCCCGCGAAGCGCAGGATCTCCGCGACCGCCGCCCTTCCCGCGGGCGTCGCCCCCAGCAGCAGCGCGACGAGGATCGCGACGGCGGCGACCGCCGCCCGCCTCCGCGCCCGCCCGCCGGCCCGCAGCGCCCCCCACCCCCGCCGGAGCACTCCCCGGCCACCCGTGACCGCGGGCGCCTCGGGGGCGGGCACTTCCAGGCGGGCCCGTACGGCCCGCGCGACCTCGGCGGGGTGCGGGGAGGGGACGTCGAGGGACTCGCCGAGGTCGAGGAGCCTGGCTTCGAGGTCGTCAGATGAGGTCACGTGCCACCTCCTCGCGCAGACGGGCCAGGCCACGGGAGGTCCGCGACTTGACGGTGCCGACGGGAAGATCGAGCACCTGGGCGGTCTCGGCCTCCGACAGCTGAAGGAGATACCGACAGACGACGGTCTCGCGTTCCCGCTCGGGCAGCGTACGCACCGCGTCGAGGAGCCGCGCCCGCCGGTCGGTGGTGACGGCCGCCTCCTCGGGGCCCTCACCCACCGGCGGAACGGCCTCGGTGAGCCGCGCGGCCAGCTTGTCCCTGCGACCCCGGGAGCGGGTCAGGTTGTGCGTCTCGTTCGCCACGATCCGCAGCAACCAGGGCCGGAACGGCGCGCCGCGGCGGAAGGACGTCAGGTTGCGGTACGCCTTGACGAACGCCTCCTGGACCACGTCCTCGGCCTCGTCGGCGGCTCCGAGCATGGCCGCGGTGCGGTGCGCGAGCACGCTGTAGCGGGCGACCAGGACCTCGTAGGCGTCCAGGTCACCTGCCAGCGATCGGGCGATCGCCTCGTCGTCGTCCGTCGGGGGGCTCCTTTGCGGATGTCTGAGAGATTCCACCGCATGCGGGCCCTCCCGCGAAAGCCCTCGGGCGAGTGCGCTCAGTGGAGGGCGTAGGCGACCGCCGCGTCCGGATCGGTCTCGTAGCCCTCGGCGAAGATCGCGTCGTAGGTCTCGTCACCGAGCAGTTGCCTGGCCGTCCGCTCGGCGACGGTTCTCGGCTCGGACATGCCCGCCGAGCCGAAGCCCCGCAGCCCGAAGATGGCCCGCAACCGCACCACCGCCCCCTGGAGCCTGGCCGTGCGGCGGCCGTCGCCCTCGACCGCGGCGATCACCGCGAGCTGGTCGACGGCCAGCGCCACGCCGGCGGCGTCGCGCAGGCGCCACTTGACGTCGAGCGACTGCCGGGCGGCCTCCGCCGCCTCGCTCACCCTGCCGAGCCCCAGCTGGGCGATGGACAGGACGTAGTCGCCGCAGGCGCGGGCCCAGCGCTCGCCGTGCGCGTCACAGAGCCGCTGCACCTCCTTGAGCACCGAGACGGCCCTGTCGAACTCGCCGCGCCAGGTGACCGCCATGGCCATGGTCACCAGGGCGAGGGGTTCGCCGACCGTGTCGGCCTCCGCCCTGCGGAAGTACTCACGCACGCGCTCGACGCACGGCTCGACCTCGTCGAGGGCGCCGGCGCACAGGGCACGGCTGGCCAGCCGGAGCTGGGCGTGCCCGGCCGCCGCGTAGTCGCCCCAGTCGAGGGCCGCGGACAGCGCCGCCTCCGCCCTGCGGCGACCCCGCTCCAGCTCACCCCTGGCGATGGCCACGCAACCGTCGGCCCACAGGAGTCTGGGCAGGTGAGGGTCGGTGACGGAAGCCGATTCGAGCGCGCGTGCCATGTGGTGGCGGCCCTCGTTCCACCGGCCCAGGCAGAACCAGAGGATCCAGAGCGTGCCGGCGAGCTCGACGGACACCGGGGAGGCGGGGTCGAGGGCGAGACGCAGGTCGGTCATGGCGAAGGCGAGGCGGGCGGCCCACTCCTCCTGTCCGGGGCCGTACCAGCCGGTCTCGGCCCTGCGCGCCAGGTCGAGGTAGTGGTGGCGGTGCCGCCGCGCCAGCCTGGCCTCGTCCCCGAGCAGGGCGAGCCGCTCCCTGCCGTACTCCCTGACCGTGACCGGCTGACGGTAGCCGCCGGGAACCCGGACCAGGAGGAACCTCCGCACCAGGCTTTCCAGCAGGTCCGGTACGTCCCTCAGGCGCTCGTCGCCGCACACCCACTCGGCGTCGGCCGCGCCGAAGTTTCCCGCGAAGACCGAGAGCCTGGCCCAGAGCAGGCGTTCCCCGGGGCCGCAGAGTTCGTGGCTCCACCTGATCGCGGCGCGTACGGTCTGGTGGCGGGGCACCGGCGCCCGGCTGTCGGGCGGGGTCTCGAACCGGCTCTCCAGGTGGTCGGCGAGCCGCTCCACCGGCATGTCCCCCAGCCATCCGGCGGCCAGCTCGACGGCGAGCGGGACACCGTCCAGCCGCCGGCAGATCCTGGCCGCGGCCGCCAGGCCGGTCTCCGTCGTCTCCAGGCCGGGCGCCGCGGCGGCGGCCCGGTCGAGGAGGAGGCGGAGCGCGTCGTTCCCCGCCATCCCCTCCTCCTGCGGCCACGGCGCGTCGAAGGGTCCGACGGGCAGCAGCGCCTCCTGCGGCAGTCCGAGCGGCCGGCGGGAGGTCGCGATGATCCGCACCCCCGGCGCCGCCGCCAGGATCTGGGCGACGAGGTCGCGGCAGGCGGGCAGGAGGTGCTCGCAGTTGTCGAGGAGCAGCAGGAGCCTCCTGCCCGCGAGAAACTCGACGAGCGTCTCGTCCTGCGTCCGCGCGGACCGCTCGGGGATGCCGAGGACCGCCGCGACCGTGTGGGCGAGCAGGTCACCGTCGCGCTCGCCGGACAGTTCCACCAGCCACGTGCCGTCCGGGTGGTGTTCGTGCCACCGGCGTGCGGCCCTGATCGCGATCCGTGACTTGCCGATGCCGCCGACACCGGTGACCGTGGTCAGCGGTGTGTCGGCCAGCAGCTTCAGCAGCCGCCGCACCTCGCCTTCCCGGCCGATGAAGCCATCCGTCTCCGCGGGCAGGTTCCCCCGCCACCATTGGACCTGTTCCATCGGTTCGCGCTCCTTCTCCACTTACCGGGAATAGCACTCCTCCCAAATCACGGACCGGGCGGCCGGTGATTCCCCAGGGGGATTTCCTTGTCCCCCGGTGCAAATCTCACCGCCGTATCGAGGTCGAACTTCCCCCGTACGGCGTGAAACGCGGAAATGCAGGTGCTTTATAACTGATTCGGCGGAGCCGGTAATCGGGGGCGAGCCCGCCCGGAGGCCGATCCCCCGGGCGCGGCTCCCGGCGGCACTGCCCGTGGATCGTTTGAGGGGCCGCCTTGAGGGAAGCGCCATTAGACTCTGGCTGTCCCTGGCCGCGGCCTGTCGCCGCGGCCTTTCCTTAACCGAGCTGGACGGAACCGCATGTCTGGGTATGACCGCGTAGTGCAACCCGCGGCCGGTGACGAGGCCCTGGAGAACCACCTTGGTGGGGACGAGGCCAGGAATTACCGGCAGTACGAGCTCGACATGGTCGCCCCACACGTGGGCCGGTCCATGCTGGAGATCGGTTCCGGGCTTGGCCACTTCGCCGAGCAGTTCCTGCCCCGCCTCGACCGGCTGGTGGTCAGCGACTTCGACCCCTACTGCGTGGAGCAGCTCCAGAAGCGCTTCGAGGGCCGCGACGACATCGACGTGCTCCAGTTCGGCCTGCCGACCGAGATCCCCATCGGCGAGAAGGTCGACACCGTCGTGATGATGAACGTCCTGGAGCACATCGAGGAGGACGTCGAGGCCCTGCGGTCGCTCGCCAAGGTCACCCTCCCCGGCGGCCGGATCATCATCTGGGTTCCGGGCTACATGCAGCTTTACGGGGACTTCGATCGCAAGGTCGGCCACGTCACCCGCTACACCCCGGCCACCCTGCGCAGCACGGTCTCTCGTGCGGGCCTGGACATCGACGTGCTCAAGCCGATCAACTTCCTGGGCGGCATCGCCTGGTGGGCCGCGGTCCGCCGCGGCGGTGTCGGCTACCCCGACCCCCGCCTGGTCAAGATCTACGACCGCACCGTGGTACCCCTCACCCGCCTCATCGAGCGCTTCGTCCGCCCGCCGTTCGGGCAGACCGTCTTCTGTGTCGCCCGCGTGCCGAAGTGATCTCCGCCCGCGCCGTCCCCTCCCCGCGGCCATCGCGGTGCCCGGCGCGGCGTGCCGGCCGGGGGCGGCCGGGGACGCAAACAAATCGGTTGCCCGCCTCGGCAGGGGCGCCGTAAGGTCATTCACATGTGGATCAACTCCTAAGAGCCGGCGTCGATCAGCCTTCGCTGATCCGCCCGCACTCAGCGTTTCAGCCCCGTTCGTCTGACGCGGCAGCTGAGTTGTCCGACCCGGGATCTCGCCGCGTCGTCACTTTCCTCAAGGAGTCCATATGCGAATTCATGCCGCCCGCAAGCGCAGTGGCAAGTCCAAGTCCGCCAAGACCACCAAGACCCACACCCCGCTGCCCGAGCACATCGTGCCCGCGGCGCCCCAGCGGATGCCGATGCCGCCCACGCCGATGAGGCCCACCCGGCAGCCGCGCCGGATCCCCGGCAAGGGTGGTCGCTGACCTACCGAAAAGCCCCGGTCCACCGACCGGGGCTTTCCCGTCTCGCACGGTGCCTCGCGGTTCGAGACCGCGGGCACCGGCGTCACAGACGCTCGATGATCGTGACGTTGGCCTGGCCGCCGCCCTCGCACATCGTCTGCAGCCCGTACCGGCCACCGGTCCGCTCAAGCTCGTGCAGGAGCTTGGTCATCAGGATCGCGCCGGTGCCGCCCAGCGGGTGGCCCAGGGCGATCGCGCCGCCGTTCGGGTTGACCTTGGCCGGGTCGGCGCCGAGGTCGTTGATCCAGGCCAGCGGGACCGGGGCGAACGCCTCGTTGATCTCGGTGACGTCGATGTCCTCGATGGACAGGCCCGCCTTCTTCAGCGCCTTCTGCGTCGCCGGGATCGGCGCGGTCAGCATGTAGACCGGGTCGTCGCCGGTGAGCGCCAGGGTGACGATGCGCGCCCTGGGGGTCAGGTTGTGGTCGCGGACCGCCTGCTCGGAGGCGATCAGGATCGCTCCGGAGCCGTCGGAGATCTGCGAGGAGGTGGCGGCCGTGATCTGCCCGCCGTCCCGCAGCGTCTTCAGCGACGCCATCTTCTCCAGCGTGGTGTCCGGGCGCGGGCCCTCGTCGTCCTCGACACCGTTGAGCGGGGCGATCTGGTCCTTGAAGTAGCCGTTCGCGACGGCCTTGGCCGCCCGCTGGTGGCTCTCGTACGCGAACTGCTCCAGCTGCTCGCGCTTGAGGTTCCACTTCTCGCACATCAGCTCCGCGCCGCGGAACTGAGAGATCTCCTGCTTGCCGTACCGCTCGACCCACTTTTCGCCGAAGGGGAAGGGCATGCCCTTCTCCAGCGCCGCGCTGATGCTCGACCCCATGGGCACGATGCTCATGGACTCCACCCCGGCGGCCACGACGAGGTCCTGGGTGCCGGAGAGCACGCCCTGGGCCGCGAAGTGGATCGACTGCTGGGAGGAGCCGCACTGGCGGTCGATGGTCACACCGGCGACGCCCTCCGGGAGACCTGCGGACAGCCACGCGTTGCGCGCGATGTCCATGCTCTGCGGGCCGAACTGCATGACACAGCCCATGATCACGTCTTCGACCGCCGACGGGTCGACACCCGTACGCTCGATGAGCGCTCCGAGGGTGTGCGCGGCCAGATCGGTGGGGTGGACGGTGGACAGACCGCCCTTCTTCTTGCCGACCGGGGTGCGGACCGCCCCGACGATGTACGCCTCTGCCACAGTGCCTCCTGCGTGTGAACCGAGCTGCCTGCGAAACCGAGCATCATTCGGTCAGTAGGAGGTTACAACAGAACTTTTATCCACGCCCTACCCGGGGGTCGCCTCTCCGCTGAGAGGACACCCCCACCCTTTTACGAAATATCAGGAGCTCCGCGCTGACCTGGGCGGTATCGCTCAGGCCATCCTGGTGCTCGTCATGGTCGCGTAGGCGATGACGTTGTCCGTGTAATGACCGGTCGTGCGGTCATAGGTGCCGCCACAGGTGATCAGGTGTAGCTGCGGGTTCGGCGACTCGCCGTACACCCGCTGTGTCGGGAACACCGACTTGTCCGCCTGCTCCAGCCCGCCGACGGTGTAGACGGCGATGACGCCGTCCTTTCTGTGCACCTCGATGACGTCGCCGTTGCGGATCTCGTCGAGGCGGCTGAAGACCGCGCTTCCCAGGCGCGTGTCCTTGTGCCCGAGCATGATCGCGGGACCGGCCTCGCCGGGCGTGGGTCCCGAGCGGTACCAGCCGACCAGGTTCGGGTTGCTGACCGGCGGCACCTCGATCGCACCCTTGCCGTCGAGCCCGACGGATCTGACCGGTGCGTTGACGCCGAGCCGCGGGATGACCAGGCGGACCGGGCTGGAGGGCTGCATGGCCGGGGCCGCCGGCAGGCTCGGCTGGGGCGGCGGCGCGGTCGGGGGCGCCTGGAAGTACGGGTTCACCGGCGCCGCCGCGGCCTGATTTCTGGGGGGCAGCGTGGTGCGCTCGCCCATGCCGTACTCCTCCGGCGCGGCCAGCACGTAGAGCATGCCCACCAGCACCGTGACCACCCCGGCGATCCCGGCGAGGATGAGCACCGACCGCATCACCCGCCCGCCGTCGAGATGCCCGTCGAGGTGCCCGTCGGGGTGTCCCCCTCGCGGCCACTCCTCGTACGGCTCCCCGTAGGGCGGGCCGTGCTGCTGCTGGAACGGGTGCGGGTACTGCGGCTGGACCGGGACCGGCCGGTAGTGGGGCACGTGCCCGGGGTGTTGACCGCCCGGCGGGGGGGTGCTCATCCGGCCACCCCGATCAGCCTCGGCCCGCGGTGCGACGCCGCAGCACCATGCCGCCGATCCCGGCGAACGCCACCATCAGCACACCGCTGAGCATGATCATTCGGGCGTCGGGGCCGGCGTCCCCGCCACCGCCCGTGGCAGCCCCTCCGTTGGGGGTCTCGTCGATCTGCCCGTCGGAGGCGGGCTTTTCCGGCTCGGAGGTCTTGGTCTGGGTGACGGTGACCGTCGGCTTGGGAGTGGCGCTCGGACTCGGGCTGGGACTCGCACTCGGGCTCGGGCTCGCACTCGGGCTCGGGCTCGCACTCGGGCTCGGGCTCGCACTCGGGGAACCCGTTACCACGGTCACCCGCAGCGCGGCGGCGCTGGCCTCGGCCGAGTTGAGCGGAACACCGCAGTCGAGCAGCTCGGCCTCGTCGGTCCCCGTACCGGGGTCCAGGTACAGGGTGAACGGACCCGGTTGGAAGGCCACCACGCCGGTCGCGCTGGGGGTCACCGTGACGAGCAGGGGAGGTGCGGTGATCGGCTGCCCGGCGGCCGGGGGAGCGGCGGTGGCCGCGAGCGAGCGGAGTTCGGAGGGAAGCGCCAGGACCGGCGAGGGAGAGGCGTCGATCTGCACCTCCGCGTCGATGACGACACGCGCGCCCGCCGGGGCCGGCGCGGTCGGGGTGACGGTGAGCCCCGTGGCGGGCTGAGCGATCTTCCAGGTCGCCACCAGGGGCGAGTTGGTCGCCGCCGCCGTCGGGCCGCTGAGGTCCATCTGGAAGGTGTACGTCGCCGACGGTGACGACACGCCGGCGAGCGTGCAGGCGTAGCTGACCGGGTTGGGGTCGGCGTACATGGAGGCGACCGCAGGGACCGCGCCGAAAAGAACGCCCGCGCCCGCCGCGGCGATCGCGGCTGTCTTGACCGCGACGCGCCGCCGCGTCTTGGACTTCAGCACAGTCTCTCCCCATTCCAGATCCATCGACCGGCTCGCACCGGCCCTTAAGGCTTACCCGCCTTGGTCAAGGTTCGGCATAGATCCTACGAACAGAGACCATGGTGCGCGAGCGAGTCGGCGAAACGGACACAAATTCCCATCTATCCCACAGCAAACGACACCGTACATCGGTGAAGTTTCAAACAACAGACAGGGTATGGCGCATGGGAGTCACGGTGAGTAGCCGACCGCCGCCGGGATCCGCACGGTGTCGTGGCCGCCGTGGGACAGAACACGCGAGGGTTCCCGGCGGCTCGATCGGCTCCCGTTCAGGGAGGATTCAGTGGAAGCCGCGCGAACGGGTATACGGGTCTTGACATCCTCCCGAGCTGGAGGTTTGTGATGAGCACCCCGGTTACGGCACACGCGCGCGGCGGGCAGGTGCCTCGCCGGCGGATCCCGGCGAGATGGGTGGCCGCCGCCCTGACGGCGGCCCTCCTGGCCGCCATCGGGCTCAGCACCCATTACCGCTCCGCGGAGTCGGTCGCGGCGTCGGGCGCCCGGTTCGACCCGGCCGCCTTCGGGGCGCGGACGTACGAGAGCGAGGTCGTGCCCGCGATCAGGAGGAGGGCGGTCGAGCTGCCCGTGCTGGTGAAGGCCGTGACCACCGACAAGAGGGTGGCCGACAGGCGATACGGCGTCCGGCAGGGCAACGGCCCCTACAACTTCGCGGTCAAGGGCACCGGCAGGGCCGGAGTGGCGGAGTCCGGGCTGATGCCCGTGACCGTGCCGGGCCTGCCACCGGGCACCCGGGTCTCGTTGCAGGTGGGTCCTGCCATCAACGGCACGGCGCTGCGGGACGCGGCCGGCATCGGATTCAGGCGGTTCCGCAACCAGGCGGAGTACGCCGCCGCCGCCACCGCGCTGAACAACCAGTTGTGGAGGAAGCTGCTCAAGAACCTGGACCCGGAGCATCTGAACGGCAAGGAGATCTCCTTCGTCGGTGCCTTCAACTTCCTCACCCCCGCCGTCGTGACCATCACCCCGGTCTCGATCAAGGAGATGCCGTGAAGACCGCGGCGACCAAAATCCTGAGCGCCCGCGACGTCACCAAGGTGTACGGGAACACGCACGTGCTCAGGGGTGTCGACTTCGACATCGCCGCCGGTCGGGTGACCGCGCTGTTCGGCAAGAACGGGGCCGGCACGTCGACCCTGCTGAAGATCCTCTCCGGGATCGAGCAGCCCACCACCGGCCACATCGAACTCGACGGGGAGCCCGTCAGGCTCCGGTCTCCCCGCGACGCCGCCTACCGGGGCATCTCGATCATCCCTCAGGAACTCAATCTCTTCCCCAATCTGAGCATCCAGGACAATCTGTTCCTGGCCCGCGAGATCTGCGGGGGCCCCTGGGTGATCGACCGTTCCTCCCAGCGGGCCACCAGCGCGGCGATCCTGCACAGTCTGGGAGAGGACCTGGATCCCGATCGGCTGGTCGGTGACCTGAGCCCGGCCCGGCAGCAGATCATCGAGATCGCGCGGGCGCTCCTCCAGGAGGCCCGGGTGCTGATCATGGACGAGCCCACCTCGGCGCTCACTCCTCCGGAGGTCGAGGCGCTGTTCCGGGCCATCGGGGAGCTGACCGCGAGCGGAGGCGCGGTCGTCTACGTCTCCCATCAACCGGACCGGGTGCTGAAGATCGCCGATGACGTCGTCATACTGCGCGACGGGCGGCTGGCCGCCACCGCGAACGCCAGGACCGTCGATATCCGATGGGTCGTGGAGCAGATGGTCGGCCCCGACCGGGAGGCCCTGTTCGCACGCCTCACCCAGGTCATCGAGGCGGAGCCACCTCCGTCACAAGAGGAGTCACGAGCGGAGTCACGAGCGGAGGAACTGCTGACCCTGCGCGGGCTCTCGGTGGCCGCTCCGGCCAATCCCGGTCATCTCGCGATCGACGACCTCTCCCTGACCGTCAGGGAGGGCGAGATCGTGGGGATCTACGGCCTGGTGGACTCGGGCCTGACCGAACTGCTGGAGGCGCTCGCCGGCCGGATCCCCTCGCAGTCGGGTGACGTCCTGCTCTCGGGCGTCCCGTTGGAGAGCGCGAGCATCCGCGACCGCATCGACCGGGGCCTGCTCCTTGTCCCTCGGGACCGGCGGCGCGACGGCCTCATCCAGACGATGTCGGTCGGGGAGAACCTCTCCCTGGCCGGACTGGACAGGTTCGTCCGATGGCTGTTCGTCTCCCGGGAGCGCGAGCTGGACGCCGTCGATCGGATGATCTCCGACGTCACCCTCAGGACGGACGACGCCGGAGCGCCCGTCGAATCGTTGAGCGGCGGCGACCAGCAGAAGGTGGTCATCGGCAGGGCGCTGCTGACCGATCCCCTGGTACTGCTGCTGGACGAGCCCTCGCGCGGCGTCGACGTCGGCGCCAAGGCCGACATCTTCCAGCTTCTGGCGGCACGAGCACGACACGGCCTGGCCGTCCTCTTCACCACGTCCGACGCCGAGGAGGCCCTGCACATCCCCGACCGGCTGCTGGTGCTCGCCCGCGGGGTCGTCACCGGCGACTTCCGGCGTGGCGCGATAACCCGGGAGGAGCTGATGAGCGCGCTGGACGGCGTCACCGTCGACAGGGCCGAGGGCGGTGCGAATTGACACCTCAGGGAACACCCCCCGCACCGGCGCCTCCGGGCCGCCCCCCGCCGGAGCGGATCGCGGCCCGGGCGCGCCGCCTGTCCCTGCTGAACGGCCTGTTCGAGTTCCGGGCGCTCATCGCGCTGGCGGCCCTGATCGTGCTCTTCGGCATGCTGACGGATTCGTTCCTCACGGTGCCGAACCTCATCACGATGGCCGAGCAGATCGCGGTCAACGGGGTGGTCGCGCTCGGCATGCTGCTGGTCATCCTCAAGGGCGGCATCGACCTGTCCGTCGGCTCGGTCATCGGGCTCTCCGGGGTCGTCGCCGGCGAGTTGCTCGAAGGTCTCGACCTCGGGTTCGTCGACGTGATCGCCTTCCCGCCCGTGTGGGGCGTGATCGTGCTCTGCGTCGCGGTCGGCATGCTCGTCGGCCTGGTGAACGGTGTCCTCATCACCCGGTTCGAGGTGGCGCCGTTCATCGCGACATTCGGCATGCTGTACGTGGCGCGGGGACTCGCACTGCTGATCTCCGGCGGCTTGACCTACACCAACCTGGACGGCAGCCCCCAACTCGGCAACACCGGCTTCGGCCTCCTCGGCAACGCACGCCCGCTCGGCATCCCGGCCCCGATCTGGATCATGATCGTCCTGGTCGTCACCGTCATGCTGGTGCTCACCAGGACACCGTTCGGCCGATGGTTGTACGCCGCGGGCGGCAACGAGCGGGCCGCGGAGCTCTCGGGGGTCCCGATCAACCGCGTCAAGACGGTCGTCTACGTGATCTCCGGCGGCTGCGCCGCGCTCGCGGGTCTCCTCATCGCCTCGGAGCTGACCGTGGCGGCACCTCAGGCCGGTGAGACGTTCGAGCTCAACGCGATCGCCGCGGTCGTCCTCGGCGGCGCCACGCTGAACGGGGGACGCGGCACCGTACGGGGCACCCTCGTCGGAGCCGTCGTCATCGGTCTCCTCGTCAACGGCCTGATGCTCCTGGACGTGTCGCTGTTCTGGCAGATCCTCATCAAGGGATCCTTGATCATCTTCGTGGTGATGCTGGACCAGGGGCAGCAGCGGCTCCAGCGGCACCGGGCCGCCGTCTCTGCGCTGGTCACCGACGGGCGACCGGACTGACGGGCTCCGGCGGCCGCCTCTCGGCACCCGTCCGCGGCACATCTGCCTATCCCGGTGTCTCCCCGAGCCACCGGTGATTTTCACGGCAGTACGGTTGCCGCTTCTTTTGGATTTTCAGATTAATAGGTGATCCAACTCTCATTGGGTAATTGGCAGGATAAACGGCATGGCAGTCGAAGCGTTCAGCAGCGATATCACGCTGCGCATCAACGGTGCCGACCACTCCGTCTCCCTGGACAACCGGGTGAC
This sequence comes from Streptosporangium sp. NPDC006013, assembly GCF_040614275.1. NCBI lineage: Bacteria > Bacillati > Actinomycetota > Actinomycetes > Streptosporangiales > Streptosporangiaceae > Streptosporangium > Streptosporangium sp. NPDC006013. Next base: position 21,007 of record NZ_JBEXUE010000038.1, on the reverse strand, counting down.
CCTGCTGGACGCGCTGCGCGAGCATCTCGGCCTGACCGGGGCGAAGAAAGGGTGTGACCACGGGCAGTGCGGGACGTGCACGGTCCTGCTGGACGGCCGGCGGGTGAACAGTTGCCTGACGCTCGCGGTCACCGCCACCGAACAGGAGATCGTCACCATCGAGGGGGTCGCCGGTCTGGCTCACGCGAACGACCTGCACCCCGTTCAGCGGGCGTTCCTCGACCACGAGGGCTTCCAGTGCGGCTACTGCACGCCGGGCCAGATCTGCTCGGCGATCGGCGCGCTCGCCGAGGCGGATGCGGGCTGGCCCAGCCATGTCACCGAAGACGTCGCGGCCGGTGTCGCCTCCTGCGCCGCCCTGGACGCCGAAGAGGTCCGCGAACGGATGAGCGGCAACCTCTGCCGCTGCGGGGCGTACGCCGGGGTTGTCGAGGCGGTCCTCGACGTCGCCGGGTCGAGTCCCGGAGGCAACCGATGAGACCCTTCGCCTACGAGCGCGCCGCCGACCCCAGCGCCGCCGCCACCGCCGTCGTGGACGGCACCGACGCGATGTTCCTGGCCGGCGGAACCAATCTGGTGGACCTGATGAAACTCGGCGTGGCCCGGCCGGCGACGCTGGTGGACGTCACCCGGCTGCCGTACGACCGGATCGAGCACCGGGCCGACGGAAGCGTGCTCATCGGCGCGACGGTGCGCAACAGCGACCTGGCCGGTGACCGGGGCATCAGGGAGCGCTTCCCGATGCTCGCCAGGGCCGTGCTGTCCGGAGCCTCCGGACAGCTCAGGTCGATGGCCACCACCGGCGGCAACCTGCTGCAGCGCACGCGCTGCCCGTACTTCCAGGACGTCACCAAGCCGTGCAACAAGCGCGACCCGGGTACGGGCTGTTCCGCGATCGGCGGCAGTCACCGCGACCTGGGGGTGATCGGCACCTCCGACAGCTGCGTGGCCACCCACCCGTCCGACATGGCGGTGGCGATGGCCGCTCTCGACGCCATGGTGCACATCAGGCTCGCGGGCGGAAAGGAGCGGGCGGTGCCGCTCCACGACCTCTATCTGCTGCCCGGCGACACCCCCGATCGCGAGACGGTACTGGAGCCCGGCGACCTGATCACCGGTGTCGAGCTGCCGCCGCCCCCGGACGGCGCGGCCATGCGATACCGCAAGGTCCGCGACCGCTGGTCCTACGCGTTCGCGGTGGTCTCGGTCGCGGCCCTGGTCACGACGGAGGGCGGCGGGTCGCTGCGGGAGATCCGGCTGGCGCTGGGCGGGGTGGCCCCGCGGCCGTGGCGGGCGCACCAGGCCGAGCGGATGCTGGCCGGTCACCGGCCGAACAGGGAACTGCTGCTGGCGGCGGCGGAGGCGGAGTTCGCGTCGGCGCGCCCCCTGCCGGGAAACGAGTTCAAGATCGGGCTCGCCGCCGACCTGATCGCGGCGAGCGTACGCGATCTCACGGGGAATCCCGTGGGAGGGGAACGGCGATGACCACGCTCGACAAGGTGGTGGGCGGGGCACCGACCAGGATCGACGGACGCGAGAAGGTCACCGGCGCGGCCCGCTACGCCTACGAGTACCCGGTGCCGAACGCCGTCTATGTCTGGCCCGTGCAGGCCACCATCGCCCGCGGCCGGGTGCGCGCCGTCCACGGCGGCGCCGCGCTGGCCCTGCCGGGGGTGATCGCCGTACTGGACAGCGGCAACGTCTCCCGGCTGCACCCCGCCGACGACGCCGAGCTGGCCGTCCTGCAGTCGGCCGACGTCGCCTACCGCGGGCAGATCGTCGCGGCCGTGGTCGCGAGCACCCTGGAAGGCGCCCGCGAGGCGGCGTCGGCGGTGCGGGTGGACTACGACGAGCAGGAACACGACGTCGTGCTGAGCCCGGGCAACCCGCGGATCTTCTCACCCCGGAAGGCCAACGCGGGTTTCCCCGGAACCGTCCACTGGGGCGACGCCGAGAGCGCCCTGGCCGCGGCACCGGCCGGCATCGACGCCACCTACACGACCCCGGCGGAGCATGCCAGTCCGATGGAACCGCACGCCACGATCGCGTTCTGGGAGGGCGAGACCCTGACCCTCTACAACGCCGACCAGGCACCCTGGATGTCGGCGGCCGCGATCGCCGCGCTGTTCGGCCTCGCCGACGGCGCGGTGAGCATCGTCGCCGACCACACCGGCGGCGGTTTCGGGTCGAAGGCGGTACCGCGCCCGCCGACCGTGCTGGCGGCGCTGGCCGCCCGTGCCGTCGGGCGGCCGGTCAAGGTGGCGATGACCAGGCAGCAGATGTTCCCGCTCGTCAGCTACCGGACGCCCACCGTGCAACGCGTGCGTCTGGGGGCCGAGCTGGACGGCCGGCTGACCGCGGTGTGGCACGACGCGCTCCAGCAGAGCTCGAAGCGCGTCGAATACACCGAGCAGACGGTCGCGGCCAGCCGCATGATGTACGCGACGCCCAACAGCCACACCGCCCACCGGTTGCTACAGCTGGACGTGCCGACCCCATCGTGGATGCGCGCGCCCGGCGAGGCTCCGGGGATGTTCGCCCTCGAATCGGCGATGGACGAGCTGGCGTACGCCCTCGGGATGGACCCCGTCGAGCTGCGAATCGTCAACGAGCCCGCGCTGGACCCCGAATCGGGCCTCCCGTTCAGCAGCCGCAACCTGATCGCCTGCCTGCGGGAGGGGGCGGCGCGCTTCGGCTGGGCCGGACGCGACCCGGCGCCGGGCGTCCGCAGACAGGGCCGGTGGCTCGTCGGCACCGGCGTCGCGTCCTCGACCTACCCGGTTTTCACCATGGCGTCCACCGCGACCGCCCGCGCCGAGCCCATGGGCAGGTTCGTGGTCGAGATCGCCGCGGCCGACATCGGTACCGGGGCTCGCACCGCGCTGGCCCAGGTGGCGGCCGACGAGCTCGGCGTGCCGATGGACCGGATCACCATCCTGGTGGGCCGCAGCGTCTTCGGACCCGCGCCGTTCGCCGGCGGGTCCATGGGCACCGCCTCGTGGAGCTGGGCGGTGAGCAAGGTGTGCCGGGCCCTGGTCAGGGAGCTCGACGAGCGGTCCGGGGTGGTCCCCGCCGAAGGGCTGCAGGCACGGGCGGACACCACCGAGGACCTCGCCGCCCAGGGGCGGTTCTCCCGCCACTCGTTCGGAGCGCAGTTCGCCGAGGTCAAGGTCGACGTCGACAGCGGGCAGGTCCGTATCGAGCGGCTGCTCGGGGTCTTCGCGGCCGGCCGGATCGTCAACGTCAGGACGGCGCGCTCGCAGTTCCTCGGCGGCATGACGATGGGGATCTCCATGGCCCTGCACGAGGCCCTGCAGATGGACCCCCGCTTCGGTGACTTCACCAACCACGACCTGGCCACCTACCACATCGCGTCGAACGCCGACGTCCGCGGGATCGAGGCCCACTGGATCGACGAGCACGACGACGAGCTCAACCCCGTCGGCGTCAAGGGCATCGGCGAGGTGGGGATCGTCGGCACCGCCGCCGCGATCGCCAATGCCGTCTTCCACGCGACCGGCTCCCGGCAGCGCGACCTGCCGATCACCCTCGATCGGGTGCGGGCCGCCATGCACACCGGCTGACGGGACCTTCCCCGCCGATCTCGGGGAGATCGCCGCGACAGGTGCGGTCGGGCGGGATCTACCGTGAGCATGGGGCAGAGTGGTCGGGTAGACCGGGACTGACCGGCCCAGGACTGCCCGTCGCCGGTGCGCTCGGCCGCAGAAGGGGTGACCATGAGGAAGACCACGAGCCGGATCGTGCCGACCGCCGGCCTGGTGGCGATGCTGGTGGCGACGCTGGCCGCCTGCGCCGGCGGCCCGGCCGCCGAGGGGGTGGCTCCCCCGAATGCGGCGCCGGCGACCTCGGGGAGCGCGAGCGGCACTCCCGGGGAGAGCGGGACTTCCAGCCCGGCTCCGAGCAGGGTGCCGGACGGGGTGCCGGACCTCCAGGCGGGAAAGGAGATGGCCCGCGACATCGAGGTGCCCTGGGGGCTGGCGTTCCTGCCTGATGGCGACGCGCTCGTCTCCGAGCGCGACAGCGGCCGGGTGCTCCAGGTTCCGGGGCGCGGCGGGCGGCCCCGCGAGGTCTACCGGGTGCCCGGCGTGGTCGCGAGCGGCGAGGGCGGCCTGCTCGGGCTGGCCGTGTCACCCGGCTATGCCAGGGACCGTTACGTGTACGCCTACCTCACCGCCGAATCCGACAACCGGATCGTGCGCTTCCGCCTCGGCGACGCCACACCCGAGGTGCTGTTCGACGGCATCGCCAAGGCCTCCTTCCACAACGGCGGCCGCATCGCGTTCGGACCGGACGGCATGCTGTACGCCGGCACCGGAGACGCGGGGCAGCGGGAGTCGTCGCAGGATCCGCGCCTGCCGAACGGGAAGATCCTCCGGCTGACACCGGAGGGCAGGCCCGCCCCCGGCAACCCGACGCCGGGCTCGCCGGTCTACAGCCTCGGCCATCGCAACGTCCAGGGGCTGGCCTGGGACGAGCGGGGACGCCTCTTCGCCACCGAGTTCGGGCAGAGCGCGCTGGACGAGGTCAACCTGATCGAGCCCGGCCACAATTACGGCTGGCCGGAGGTGGAGGGCAAGGGCGACACGCGCGGTGGTAAGTTCACCAACCCGCTGGTGACGTGGCCCACGAGCGAGGCCTCCCCCTCCGGTGCCGCCATCGCCGGGAACACGCTGTATGTGGCGGCGCTACGCGGGGAGCGGTTGTGGACGGTGCCCCTGCGCGACGGGAGAACCGGCGAGCCCCGGGCCGAACTGGTCGGCCGGTACGGCCGCCTGCGCACGGTCGCCGTGGCACCGGACGGGGCGCTCTGGCTGACCACGTCCAACACCGACGGGCGCGGTGAGGTGCGCGAGGGCGACGACCGGATCCTGCGCTATCCGGCCAGGCCCGAGACGGAGTGATGTGCCCCTCGGCCGCGGCCCGACGCGGCGCCGGCGGACACGGTCAGCCCTCGGCCTGGAGCCGGTCCCGTACGGCGCGCGCCATGCCGGGGTCGTCGGCGATCACCCCGTCCAGGTTGAGCCGGTACAGACGCCTCAGCCACTTCCGCACCTCCTCGTTGGCGCGCCCGCCCGAGCTGTCGCCCCTGAGGTCCGCCCGGAGCCGCACGGCGAGTTTGCGAACCGTCGTGGCGTGTACCAGGAGCCCTTCTCGCTGGGCGTTCCTGACGAGCGCGGCGGGTGACACCGGCCTGCTCTCGAAACCGCCGGGATCACGGGGGCCGATCCGCTTCGTGACCACGCCGATGCCATCGGCGTACCCGGCGATCTCCCGCAGGCCCTCCGGAGTGACCATGTCGTCGTAGGTAGCCGGATCGCCGGCCCGCACATGGTCGTACGGGGCGCCGTTCGCTCCGATGAACTGGATGAGCCGGAGCCGGGTGAGGGGATGCAACCGTTTGAGGTTCCCGGTCTCGAAGGACTGGATGAAGACCGGGTCCCGCTCGTCGTCCCAGCCGTACTTCCGGAAGGTCTCCAGCAGCGGTTCCTCCAGCGGCAGCCCGATCGAGGCGAAATAGGTGGGGAACTTGGTCTCGGCGTAGACGCCCACGCCGTGCTTCTGCGCGAGCTGGACTATCTCGTCGAGCGTCGGGATTCTCTCCATCCCGTCGTATGCGGTGTTGCCTCGACGCTGCGTGGGGAAGCGTTCCCTGGCACGGAGGGTGCGCAGCTCCGCGAGGGTGAAGTCCTCGGTGAACCAGCCCGTGTGCCGGATGCCGTTTATGGTCTTGGAAGTCCTGCGGTCGGCGAACTCCGGATGCCTCGCGACGTCGGTGGTCGCCGAGAGCTCGTTCTCGTGCCGGGCGACCAGCACGTGGTCCTTGGTCGAGACGAGATCGGGCTCGATGTAGTCGGCGCCCATCGAGATGGCGACCGTGTAGGCGAGCAGCGTGTGTTCGGGCCGGAAGGCGCTGGCCCCGCGGTGCGCGATGATGATCGGCTCGGCCCCGCGGCGTCCGAGCCGCTTGGCCGCCGGACTCACCTGACGCTCGGCCGTGGAGTGCGCGGACCGTTCGGCGGTGGAACCCGTGAGCCCTTTGGACACCGAGTCGCCGGACTGCCCGGCCGCGGGGCTCGCGGATCGCGTACCCGTCGAACCCCCGTGATGGAGGGCGCCGATCGCGGCCATTCCTATGAATATGGCCAGCACACCGGCCCGCGCCTTGCTCACCTGCGTACACCCCTCACTCTGGGTCAGAGGGGGGACACATTCGCATAAACGCCTATACCCGGACCGGACAGGTGATTAACGATCAGAAGCGATCCCCTCGGGAGCACGTTGCGCGACTGTCTCCGGAAATAATCCGAAATGTCCCCCGGCGGCCACGCCGACATCGCGTTCCCTCGGAGCAGCCGACATATCGCCACGACCGGGCTGACGACGGCCTCCATAGGACGTGCGCGAGTGCGGTGCCCGCTGTGACGTGACCCCGCAGGTCCGTTGTCCGACGGAGAAAGACGAAGTGACTGACTGCCCGGTTCGCGTCTCGACGTCTCCTGGGACGTCACCGCCGGCCTGTCGATTCAGCGCGCGACCGCCCACCGCGTCGGCCTCGGACCCCATACCGGTCTCAGGCCCCTCGCCGGTCTCAGGTCCCCTTGCCGATCCCAGGCGGCGGACCGGCGTCGCACCGGCCGCGCACCACGGACCGTTGCCACCCCGGTTTCAAACTGCAGGCCAGGCCGCTACCAACCCGCCCGGCCCGGCCGCTGCTGCCCGTGCCGGTGGTGCCCGTGCCGGTGGTGCCCGCCGTGCCTCGCCCGCCCATGCCGTCCATACCAGCGATCCCTGTGTCGCCGCGCATCCGAACCGCGCCGCCCGAACCCGCGGTCGCCGTACCGTCCCGCCTCGAAACCCCGCCGCCCGAACCCGCGGTCGCCATACCCCAAGGCCTCCGGACCCCGCCGCCCGAACCCCCGGTCGTCATATCGCCCGGACCCCAGATCCCCCGGCCGCCCAAACCCGCGATCGCCATACTCACCGGCCTCCGGACCTCGCCGCCCGAACCCCCGGTCCTCATACCGCCCAGGCCTCGAATCCCCCGACCGCCCGAGCCCCCAACCCTCACCGCGCTCGGCATCTGAATCCGGCCGGCCAACCCCATATCGCCCAGGGTCCGAATCGTCTGACCGCCCGAACCCCCGCCCCCCGCCGCGCTCGCCGCCCCTGCCCCGCCACCCGAACCAGCGACCCCCGTGACGCCTCGCCTCATGCCCCCGCCGCCCGAACTCCCGCGCCCTGTGCCGTCCGGTATCCGAACGCCTCGGTCGCCCGAACCCCCAGTTCCCTCCGCGTTCGATGCTCGACTCGGAGCGCGTGGCCGTGTGCCCGTTCCCCGAACGCAGCCGTTTGATCGTCCATCCTCCGGCGTGCTTGCCCCCCGAGCTCGCGGACTTGTGCGCGCCCCAACTCGTGGAGCGCTCGTGCGACGGCTTCGAATGCTGGGCGGCGCCGAGAGCGGCCACCCCTATGAGTACGGCCACGACACCGGCCCGCACGATGCTCACCTGGGCACACCCCCGCCTTCTGATCATTCGGGGGGACCACCTCGTACAAACAACTCCCTACCCGGATTGCCGGGGAGGCTAACGATCGGAGGCGGCCGTCGGAGCGGCCGCGACCCGCCGATTCAGCGAGTACGGCGGCCGGACCTGGCGCTCAGGTACGACGGGCCTTCGACAGGGTCGCATAGACGATGATGTTGTCGGTGTAGTGACCGGTCTTCCTGTTGTAGACACCGCCACAGGTGATCAGGCGCAGGGTCGCCTCACCGGTGTTGCCGTAGACCCGCTTCGACGGGAAGGCCGCCTTGCTGACCTGCTCCACACCGTCGACCGTGAACTCCACGACGGTCCCGTCCGTCCGGGAGACCTTGATCTTGTCCCCGCGCTTGATCTCCTTCAGCCGGCTGAAGACGGCGGCCCCGCTCCGGGTGTTCACGTGCCCGAGAACCACCGAAGGTCCCTGCTGCCCGGGGATGGGACCGTACTTGTACCAACCCGCCTGGTTGGGCTTGCTCAGCGGAGGAGTCTGGATCTCCCGCTTGGAGTCGACGCCGAGCGCCATCAGCGGGGCCAGCACGCCGATCTTCGGGATGGCCAGCCGCCGGGGCTTCACCCCGTTACTCTTCAACGGCGCCGGAGGCTGGACCACCGGCAGCGGCGGCGGCGCCGTGGGCGCGGCGGCCGTCAGCGGGACGTCCAGCCCGCCCGGTCCCACCGCTGACGGCAGCACCCCCGCGGGCTGCTGCTCGGCGACCTGCTCCCCGGTGCCCGGCTGCCCGCCCGGCTGTTCCTGAAGGGTGCTGACCGCCGCCTGCGGCTCGGACAGCCCATAGCCCGGATCCTCCGGCGCCGGTGAGAGGTACGCGAGCAGCCCCGCCATGATCGCGGCCACCCCGCCGAGCGACCCGGCCACCAGGAGCCCGGCCATCAGCATGTTCCCCTTGGGCTTGGCCGCCGGGCCGCCGCCGGGATAGGGGCCGGGACCGCCCTGCACAGGTCCTTGGTACATCCGGCGCCTCCTTCAGCTGTCCCTCTGGCCGCGCGCGTGTGCCGCCCGCCGCCTCATCAAGGCCACGCCGCCCAGCGCGCTACCGGTCACCATCACCGTTCCCGCGCCGAGAAGCCCCAGGCCGGAGCTCCCCTGTGGCGCCTCACCGGTCTGGGCCCCACCGCTGGGCGTGATGATCACCTGCGGCGCGGTCGGCGTGGGCCGGGTGGGGGTGACGGTGGCGGTCACGGTCAGGGTCGGCTTGGGCGTCGAGGTGGTCGTGCTGGTGCTGTTCGCCCCGGCCGATGGATAACCAGTGGGGCTGCGGTGCGTGGTCGGGGTGGTCGTGGACGTGGACGTGGACGTGGACGTGGGGCTGTTGGTGGGACTGACCGTGGGGCTGTTGGTGGGACTGACCGTCGGGCTGGGCGAGGACGTACCGCCCGCCTTGGAGATGGTGACGTCCACCGCCACGGGAGCACTGATGAGCCAGCAGGTGGCCCGATAGTCCTGGGGCGGATCCACCAGCTGCTTCGTGATCACCCGGAAGGCGTCAAGCTGCGTCCAGGTGCCGTCCTCCAGGTTCGTGACATCGATGGTGTGGGTGCCGTACTCAAGGCCACGGAAACTCCACAGCGTCAACCCGCCTCTGTGGGCGTCGTTCGTCGGCGTGCCGTCCTCGTTCTTCGAGGCGTCGATGTCCGCCGGGCTGGCCGGCTGGCCGTTGATCTTGAATCCGACCTTGCCCGAGCCCTGGTCGCGCTGGGTGACGTACTCGATCCCGGTGCCGGTGAACGTGAAGGAGGCCCAGGAGTTCACCTTGTTCGTGCGGTGCAGGTCGTGGTGGTAGTCGTTGTTGTTCATCGGCTGGTCGTTCACGTCATCCCAGTCGGCCTGGGCGTGGTACTTCACCCGGGGGTCGTCGTCGTTGACCATGACCTCGCCGGCCGGAGGCGTGAAGTCCACGTACAGCTTCTGGGGGGTGACCCTGACCGTCCCCTCCTTGCTGGTGTGAGCGGAGTCGGAGATGCCCTTGGGCAGTTCCAGGGGGGTGCCGGGCTGGAGCTGCCCCGGCTGGTCCACACTCCCCTTCGGCTGGAGGACACCGGTCCAGCTGCCGGTGAGCTGTACGTCCCCGGTGACCGTGACCTTTCCGCCGGGCGCGAAGTAGGCCGGCGAGCCGAACCTGGACGCCCCCTCGTAGTCGAGTGCCCAGCCGATGTTGAGCGGCTCGCCGACCGTGAGCGTCGTGGGAATCGACACCTTGGTCCGCAGCTTCACCGCGCCGCCGTTCAGGGCGACCCCACCGGTGCAGCTGTAGTCGACCACGAGTTCGGCGTTGCCGGCGCTGGCCGCTTTGGAGGGCAGCGCCACCAGTGCGCCACCGACAAGGCACAGGGCCGAAACCGCGAGAGATCTACGGAGCCCAGATCGCCACCGAACCACTACATACTCCGATCACAAAGGCTGCCGTCAACGGGCATAGCCATAGCACACCGAGGGTAGATCGTACGGTTTCAACCATCTTCGGCGCAGCGAGAAATCGGGTACGTACGGAGACCGTGGCGCACTTGTGATCTGGATGTAAGTCCACAAACCACCGCAAGCCGCACTAGCGCCCTCCGGCCGGGTGTACCCCGGAGTAACAGAATCGTATTCTGTGTCACGGACCCCTAGGAGGCACACAATGCAGCGAGACCTCTTCGAAGAGGAGCACCAGCTCTTCCGAGAGACAGTACGCGAGTTCCTGGCCCGCGAGGTGGCGCCCCATCATGCCCAGTGGGAGAAGGACGGCATCGTCCCCCGCGAGGTGTGGAAGAAGGCCGGAGAGATCGGCATGTTCGGCTTCGGGGTACCCGAGGAGTTCGGCGGGGCGGGGATCACCGACTTCCGCTACAACGCCGTGATCTCCGAGGAGGTCATCTCGACAGGCGCGTCCGGCCTGGGGTTCTCGCTGCACAACGACGTCATGGCGCCGTACTTCGTGGGCCTCACCGACGACGAGCAGAAGGCGCGCTGGCTGCCCGGGTTCGCCAGTGGCGAGCTCATCACGGCGGTCGCGATGAGCGAGCCCGGCGCGGGTAGCGACCTGCAGGGCATCAGGACGACCGCCGTGCGCGAGGGCGACCACTACGTGGTCAACGGCCAGAAGACCTTCATCACCAACGGCATCAACTCCGACCTGGTCGTCGCGGTCGCGAAGACCGACCCGGAGGCGGGCGCCCGGGGGATCTCGCTGCTGGTCGTCGAACGGGGTATGGAGGGCTTCACCCGGGGCCGCAACCTGGAGAAGATCGGCATGCACGCCCAGGACACGGCGGAGCTGTTCTTCGACAACGTCCGGGTCCCCGCGGCCAACCTGCTGGGTCCGCAGGAGGGACAGGGCTTCTTCCAGCTCATGGCCAACCTGCCGCAGGAGCGTCTGTCGATCGCGGTGGTGGCGGTGGCGGCGGCGGAGACGGTCCTGCGGGCGACCATCGAGTACTGCAAGAGCCGCACGGCCTTCGGCCGCAACATCGGCAGCTTCCAGAACACCAGATTCGTCCTGGCGGAGCTGGACACCGAGGTGGAGATCGCCCGCCACTACGTGGACAAATGCATCCGGGCACTCAACGCCGGGGAACTCACCGCGGTGGACGCGGCCAAGGCGAAGTGGTGGACCACGGAGCTGCAGACCAAGGTCATCGACCGCTGCCTGCAGCTGCACGGCGGCTACGGCTACATGATGGAGTACCCCGTGGCCAAGGCCTGGATCGACAGCCGTGTCCAGACCATCTACGGCGGCACCACCGAGATCATGAAAGAGATCATCGGCCGCTCCTCCGGCTTCTGACCCGCCCCGGCCACCACACGGGAGAACCGCCGCCCTCGCGACGACGGGACAGCGGACTCCCGTGATCGGCCGGCCGGCGCCGTCACCCCTGGATGATCTCCTGGATCTGGACGGCCACCCCGTCCTTGATCGTCACTTCGGCGAGGAGGACGTCACCCTTGCCGAGAGCCTTCCGCAGTTGCTCCACGGAGCAGTTGTGCGGGGCCTTCCCTTCCGTGCAGATCAGACCCTGTGCGTCGAGCACGACCGTGTAGGGCACCAGGAGGGCTTTCATCCCCTGGTCACTGGCGGGGGTCACCGTGATCGAGTCCGCTCCCCGCAGGGCTATCCGCCCCCGTACCGTGTCATCGATGCCCCGGCCTCCCGGCACGCTCACCGACGGCGCCGACGTGGGAGGCGGCGCGGGAAGCTCCGTCGGTGAGGCGGAGGCGGGAGGCGACGGAACCGAGGAGACCTCGGGGGACGGAGTGACGGAGGCGGTCACGGTGACGGTCGCGGTCACCGAAGCGCCGGACGTACCGCCCGCGTCCGAACATGCGGAGAGACCTATGGCCAGAGCTGCCATCAGCAGGGCACGCGTTACCTTCGATGTCCTGTTCACGAAACGTAACGATCTCACGGGTTCCGGATCGCGTTTACCCGCCACGGAAGCGGCTCCGTCGACGCATACTGGTCAACGGAGACTTCCCGAGGGGGTGACGATGGACAGCGGGCTGATTCTGCTGATCTTCCTGGCGTTCCTGTTCGCCTGGGGCCTGAATCGGGTACGGCGCGCCTTCCGGCTCGGCCCTGTCGCGTACGCCGGTGTCATGGTGGTGTTCGTCATCGCGATGCTGGCCATCTGGGGACAGTCGTTCCGCTAGGCACAGATCGGCATCCCGCCCTAGGCGGACGCCTCCAGCAGCACCCTCGCGACCAGCTCGGGATCGTCGGTCATCGGCACATGCCCGCACCCCTTGAGCAGTTTCACCCGCCGCCCCGACCATTTGGCGGCCCTTACCGCCTGCCGGCGCAAAAGCAGCCTGTCGTGCTCGCCCCAGGCGATCGTGACCGGCACCTTCGGCGGCGCGGGAGGCATCAGTCCCGCGAACGAGGCGAGGGTCTCGTCGAACCCCGAGGCGTCCTTGAGTGCCTGGAGAGCCGCGAGTTGCGCCTCAGGGGAGAGCCTGGCGGGGTGGGCGACCAGAAGACTCAGGGAGAGGCCGCGGATCAGCGGGTCTTCCGCGTAGACCAGCGCCCGTTCGGGGGAAAGGTCACGGGCGGCGGCCCTGGTGATCCGCAGGACGGCTCGCGCGTACGCGAGCTCGCTACGGTTCCAGAACCCGGCGGGAGAGAGCGCGGTGGCCGAGCGGACCGTGGCGCGCGCGGCCAGTTCGAGGGCGACGTAACCGCCCAGGGAGTTTCCCGCCACATGCGGGTCACGCAGGCCGAGCATCCCGAAGAAGGACTCGATCGCGTCCGCCAGGCTTTCGGCCGTGTACGGCGTGCCGGACGGCAGCGGCGGTGAGATCCCGAAGCCGGGAAAGTCGACGGCGATCACGTCTCGCTCGGCGGCGAGCCGGTCGAGCACCGGCAGCCATGCCTGCCAGTGATGCCCGATGCCGTGCAGCAGGACCAGGGGCGGCCCCGTCCCACGCCGTTCGAACGCCAGCTCCATGTTCCGAGTCAACCACCGATCGGATAGTTGTTCCAGCTCTGCCACGTGTCGTTCAGCGCGACCTGGTGGGGATCTCGAACCAGACGGCCTTGCCTTCCTTGGTGGGGCGGGAGCCCCAGCGCTTGGCGAGCTGGTCGACGAGATAGAGGCCCCGGCCACCCTCGTCGTTCTCCCCCGCGCTGCGGATGCGCGGCAGCCGGAGGTCCTGGTCGAAGACCTCGACCCAGACGGACTCTCCACCCCGGCGCAGCCGGAGGGTGAACTCCTTCTCATTGACGATCTCGTCTTCGAAGCCGGGGATGTCCCAGGACTCGTCGAACGACAGCGGAGGGCCGTCCATCGTCAGCTCCCTGCGCGGGACGCTGGCGCTGGCGGCGTGCAGCACGACGTTGGTGACGACCTCGGAGACCAGCAGGCAGGCGAGCTCGGCGCGCTCCTCGGGGACGTTCCAGCCGATGAACGCCTCCGAGGCCATCCGGCGCGCCTCACCCACCATGATCGGCTGGGCCGGGAAGGTGCGCTCCTCGACGGCCAGGTCCTCGGGGGCGGACCTGAGCACGAGAATGGCCATGTCATCGTCGATCTCGCCGGGCACCGCGACGGTGGCGGCGTCGGCGATGCGCTCGACGGAGGTGTCGCTGATCTCGATGAGCCTCTCGCAGAGCTGCCCCAGTGTCTCCTCGACGCTGGGCGGCCTGCCGTCCGCGTCGCGGATGGGGCGGCGGTCGACGAGCCCGTCGGTGTAGAGGAGCAGCGCGGCCCCGGGGGGCAGTGTCCGCGTCTCCTCCTTGTAGACCAGGTCCGCGTGCATGCCCTTGGCCCGGACTCCCAGCGGCTGGCCGACCTCGTGGATGTCGAGTTCGGTGCAGGTGTCGCCGATGAGCAGCAGCGGGGGGGCGTGACCGGCGTTGGCGAACGACAGCTGCCGCGACCAGGCGTCATACACCAGATACTGGCAGGTGACGATGGGTGGGATGCTGATGTCGGCGCCACTCTCGTCCTGCTCGGGGGTGGCGATGATGCGCGTCCACTCGTCGAGCCTGGCGAGGATCTCCGCGGGCGGTTTGTCGTCCTGGGCGAAGGCCCGCAGCGCCGCCCGCAGCTGCCCCATGACCGCCGCGGCCTTGGCGCCCCGGCCCTCGACGTCGCCGATGACGATGCCGACCCGGCCCGCCGAGAGCGGGATGACGTCGTACCAGTCGCCGCCGACCTGGGTCTGGATGCCCTGCCCGTGGCTGGCCAGGGGTGCGGCGGGAAAGTAGCGGACCGCGATCTCCAGCCCGTCGAGCTGCGGCAGCGCGCGGGGAAGAAGGTGCTTCTGGAAGGACTCCGCCGTGTGCCGTTCCTCCTCGAACAGCAGCGCGTTGTCGACGGCGAGGGCGACCCTGGTGGCGATCGCCCCCACGAAGTCACGGTCGAAGGCGTCATAGTGCGGGCTACGCCGGTCGGTCAGGTTGGACAGCCCCAGGTACATCAGCCCGAGGGTCTCACCTCGCACGCAGAGCGGCGCCACGATGGCCGAGGTCATGCCGATCTCGGCGGCCAGGCGGGTGTTGGCCTCGCCGGGGCTGGGGTAGTTGGTCTGGGAGAAGTCCTCGACCAGGATCGTCTCCTGGCGGCGCAGCGCGATGTCGGCGTAGTGTCCCGCCGGGTAGCGGATCTCCGCCCCGATCGGCGCCCAGGTGTTGGGCGGCGGGCTCCAACCCTGGACGTGTGTGGAGACCCTGCGGGTCAGCCGCCCCTCCTCCATCAGCTCGATGAAGCAGTGGTCGGCGAACTGCGGGACGAGCATCTCGGCGACGCGCTTGAGCGTCTCCTCGACGTAGAGCGATCCGGCGAGGCGCTCGCCGATCCGCTCCAGCAGGCCGAAACGGTCCTTCTCCCGCTCGTTGCTGCGCATCGCCTCACGAGCGGTGATGACGATGCCCGTCACCGCTCCCGAGGGGTGACGCAACGGCACGGCCTGGGCCCGTACGTAGATGATCGTCCCGTCGCCGCGCCTGACGTCGAACGTGCCCTCCCAGACACCGCCCTTGAGGACGTGCTTGGAGAGCTCGACGGCCAGCGGATGGTCCTTCTCCATGATGCCCAGGGAGAGGGACTGGTCACGTGGTCCCGATGTGCCCGGGCGCCCGAAAAGCCTTTCCGCGAAAGGGTTCCAGTAGAGCAGGTTGCTGAACCTGTCGGTGACCACCACCGCCATCTCAGCATGATCTAGGACGGAACCAGCCGTAAGGTGATCAGCGGCATCCTGGGAAACATCCCCCCACCGCTTCATCCGGTGACCGCCCCTCGTGGGCGGGTGTGTGCAAAGCGAACCACGGTTGCTCCTGCAGTCTCGGCCTGGGAGCGGAGGGACTCCCGAACGGGATCCAACCGAGCTAAGGGGCCTCGGTCAGCGTGTGGAGACGAAAACGTGCGCGGCAATCTCTCGCGGGAGATCCGCAAGAAAATTGTCCGCCTCGTCGTCACCTGTCACCCGCACACCGTCGTCGCTCACCGCGAGCGTTACCTCGCGTCCGGGTTGTATCCCAACTTGCTTGAGTTTAAGCATCACAGCCGGATCGCTTTGCACTTGTTCGCTAATTCGCCGCACGACAACGGGTATATCTCTGGGTCCGGCCATCGCGGCCATCGACGGCAGCGACTCCGACCGCCCGTCGGGAAGGCCCGAGACGCCGAGTTCCTCCAGGCCGGGGATCGGATTGCCGTGCGGGTCCTCCGTGGGGTTGTTGAGCAGGCTGACCAGCCTCGCCTCCACCGATTCGGACATGACATGCTCCCAGCGGCACGCCTCGATGTGTACATCCTCCCAGGGCAGGCCGATGACCTGGGTGAGCAGACACTCGGCGAGACGGTGCTTGCGCATGACGCGGGTCGCGAGAGTACGTCCCAGATCGGTCATGGTCAGGTGCCGGTCGCCCTCGACGCGAACCAGACCGTCGCGCTCCATCCTGGCGACCGTCTGGCTGACTGTGGGACCACTCTGCTGGAGCCGCTCCGCGATACGCGCGCGCAGGGGGACGATGCCCTCCTCCTCCAGCTCGAAGATCGTACGAAGGTACATCTCCGTTGTGTCGATCAAGCCGTGTGCGGTCAAGGTTCCTCCCGTCCTCTCTCGATGCTACGTCCATCGCGCGGTGTTCCCGGGAGGGCGGCGCGGGACCTTGGAAGTTCGAAGACACGACCCTATTGGGAGAACGGCTCGTGATGGCAAAGGACAGCAACACCGGGGGCCGCCGAATCCTTCCCTAGCTGCTCAAACACTACTCGCGACCGGTTGATATTTTCTGAAGGCCGGGACGGCCAGCCCCACCGCGACCACGGCCACCGCGCAGGCGATCCCACCGCCCACCCAGGCCCCCGTGGCCCCGAACCACGAGGCGGTGGCCCCGGCCCGGAGATCCCCCAGTCTGGGGCCTCCCGCGACCACCACCATGAAGACGCCCTGCATCCTCCCGCGCATGTCGTCGGGCGCGTGGGTCTGCAGGATCGTCTGCCGCCACACCGCGGAGACCAGGTCGGCGGCCCCGCCGAACGCGAGCAGCGCGACCATCAGCCACAACTGGTCCGCGAGTCCGGCCGCGGCGACGGTGAGCCCCCAGGCGGCGATCACGTACGTGAGCGCCATTCCCTGACGCCGGACCCGCCCCACCCAGCCCGACAGCACCCCGCCGAGCACCGAGCCGATGGCGATGCTGGCCGACAGCCAGCCGAACGCGACCAGCGAACCACCGAACCTCTCGGCCACGACCTCCGGAAACAGCGCCCTGGGCAGTGCGAACGCCATGGCGATGAGATCGACGACAAACGACATCAGCACCACCGGGTGCCCGCAGACGTAACGCAGGCCGTCCAGGACCGACCGCAGGCCTGGGCGCGTCACCTCGCCGACCGGTTCGAGTCTCGGCAGTCTCACCGCGGCGTAGAAGCCCGCGCCGAACAGCAGCGCGTCGATCAGGTAGGCGGCGGCGAAACCGCTCTGGGCGAGCACGACCCCGCCGATCAACGGCCCGACGACGGTGCCGAGGCCGCTCACCAGGAAGTTGAGGGTGTTGGCCGCCGGGATCAGGTCGGCCGGGACCAGCCTGGGGATGATGGCCCCCCTGGTCGGGCCCGTGATCGCGAAACCTGTGGCGTGCAGGGCCACGGTGGCCAGCAACAGGCCGACGCTCGTCGACCCGAGGGCCGCCTGGACCAGGAGCGCGAGCGTCCCCGACCAGGCGATCAGCGCACCGATGATGAGGAGCCTGCGCCGGTCGACGGCATCGGCGATCGCGCCGCCCCAGAGCCCGAAGACGACCAGGGGGATCAGGTTGGCGGGGCCAAGCATGCCGACCCAGAAGGACGACTCCGTGATGTCGTAGATCTGGGCGCTGACGGCCACCGAGGTGAGCTGGAAGCCGATGAACGACACACCCTGACCGGCCCAGAGTCGCCGGTAGGCGGGGATGCCGAGCGGGCGTGTGTCGGCCGCGTGCCTGCGGACGAAATTTCCGAACCCCACACCGCTCCCTCTCTACCGGACATATGTGGATATATCAGCAAAGAGGGGGCAGGGTGTCATGGGGCCAGGCGTTCGATGATCCAACCGGCGCCGGAGCGCCGGTAACGGAGGCGGTCATGCATACGGTCTGTGCGGCCCTGCCAGAACTCCATCTCGGCCGGCACCACGCGCAGTCCACCCCAGAAGTCCGGGATCGGCGGATCCTCCGGCCAACGCTCCGACAACTCCTCGTAGCGGGCGTCCAACTCGTCCCTGGAGTGCACGACCGCGGACTGCCGCGAGGCCCAGGCACCGATCCGCGACCCGTAGGGCCTGGACCTGAAGTAGGCGGCCGACTCCTCGCGCGGCAGCCGTACCACCGCCCCCTCCACCCTTACCTGGCGGCGGATGGAGTGCCAGGGGAACAGCAGGGCGGCCCTCGGGTTCTCCGCCATGTCACGCCCCTTGCGCGACTCGTAGTTGGTGTAGAAGACGAACCCGTTCTCGTCGTAACCCTTGAGCAGTACGGTCCTGGCCGTCGGCCGGCCACCCGCCGAGGCGGTCGCCAGCACTGTCGCGTTCGGCTCGGGAAGCCCGGCGTCCACGGCGTCGCCGAACCAGGCGGCGAACTGCGACACGGGGTCGGGTGCGAGGTCCTCCTCAAGGAGAGGCAGTCCCTGGTACGTGCGACGAAGTCCCGCCATCGAGGGCGGTCGCGATGCGGCATCCACGGGAAGGTATTCTCCCGTGCCGAGCCGGAAGCCCGCTCAGCGCCCCCCACCTGCGGCGATCCCGCTTTGGTGGGTCCGGCGGCAGGCTGCCCCGGCTCAGGGGGTTGAATATGACCCGCCGGTATCTCGACATCAAGGCTTTGACTTCAAGAAAGGGAGGCGGCCGAAAATGTCCGACTTCAAACCCGGGCTCGAAGGCGTAGTAGCTTTCGAGACTGAGATCGCGGAACCGGACAAAGAAGGGGGCGCCCTCCGCTATCGGGGCGTTGACATCGAAGAGCTGGTCGGTCGCGTCTCCTTCGGGAACGTGTGGGGCCTGCTTGTCGACAACGAGTTCCAGCCGGGTCTGTCCCCGGCCGAGCCCTACCCCATTCCTGTCCACTCCGGTGACATCCGCGTCGACGTGCAGAGCGCGCTGGCCATGCTGGCCCCCGCGTACGGTTTCAAGCCGCTGCTCGACATCGACGACAAGGAGGCCCGCGCCAACCTGGCGCAGGCCAGCGTCACGGCCCTGAGCTTCGTCGCCCAGTCCTCGCGCGGTCTCGGGAAGCCGATGGTCCCCCAGAGCGAGGTCGACAAGGGCAGGAGCATCGTCGAGCGGTTCATGATCCGCTGGCAGGGCGATCCCGACCCCAGGCACGTCAAGGCCATCGACGCCTACTGGACGTCCGCCGCCGAGCACGGCATGAACGCCTCCACCTTCACCGCCCGGGTCATCGCCTCCACCGGAGCCGATGTCGCCGCGGCGCTGAGCGGTGCGGTCGGCGCCATGTCCGGCCCGCTCCACGGCGGTGCGCCCGCGCGCGTGCTGCACATGATCGAGGGTGTCGAGCAGGTCGGCGACGCCAAGAAGTACGTGCAGTCGGAGCTCGACAAGGGCCAGCGTCTCATGGGCTTCGGCCATCGCGTCTACCGTGCCGAGGACCCCCGGGCACGAGTGCTCCGCCGCACCGCCAAGGAGCTCGACGCACCGCGTTACGAGGTCGCCGCGGCGCTGGAGAAGGCCGCGCTGGAGGAGTTGCACGCCCGCAAGCCCGACCGGGTGCTCGCCACCAACGTCGAGTACTGGGCGGCGGTCATCCTGGACTTCGCCCAGGTCCCCTCATCCATGTTCACTTCCATGTTCACCTGCGCCCGCACCGCGGGCTGGGCCGCGCACATCCTGGAGCAGAAGCGCACGGGCAGGCTTGTCCGCCCCAGCGCCGACTACGTGGGTCCCCCGCAGCGCTCGGTCCACGACGTCCCCGGCGCCGCCGAGGCCGTCAGCTCCTTCTGAATTCCCGTCTTGTACGGCTGTCGCGTGGACGTCTCGCGCGACAGCCGTTGCCGTTCCCGGCTCTTCGAAGCCCTCACGCCCCGCTCCCCCACCGGCCGTCATCCGGTTTCCCGCCCCCGCGATCACCTCGCCCGGCTCAAAACCATCCCACGTCTCGTCTCAAAATCCGGACCTCGTCCTGGATCGATCCGCGGGCTCAGTAGGCTGGTCACGTGGCTGACATCGTGATTCCCTCTGACATCAAGCCCGCCGACGGCCGTTTCGGCTGCGGGCCCTCGAAGGTGCGCCCCGAGCAGCTCTCGGCTCTCGCCGCCTCCGGCTCCAGCCTCCTGGGCACCTCTCACCGCCAGAAGCCGGTGAAGTCGCTCGTCGGGCGTGTCCGCGCGGGGCTGTCCGAGCTGTTCTCCCTCCCCGAGGGGTACGAGGTCGTCCTGGGCAACGGCGGCACCACCGCGTTCTGGGACATCGCCGCCTTCGGGCTGATCCGCGACAGGTCGCAGCACCTGAACTTCGGCGAGTTCTCCTCCAAGTTCGCCTCCGTGGCGGCCAAGGCCCCGTGGCTGGGCGACCCGACCGTGATCAAGTCGGAGGTCGGCAGCCACCCCGAGGCCAGGCTGGAGGAGGGCGTCGACGTCTACGCGCTCACCCACAACGAGACCTCGACCGGCGTCGCGATGCCGATCAGGCGGGTGGGCGAGGAGGGCTCGCTCGTGCTCGTCGACGCCACCTCCGGCGCCGGCGGCCTGCCGGTCGAGGCGAGCGAGTTCGACGTCTACTACTTCGCCCCGCAGAAGAGCTTCGCCTCCGACGGCGGCCTCTGGATCGCCCTGATGTCCCCGGCCGCGCTGGCCAGGGTCGACGAGATCGCCTCAAGCGGGCGCTACGTCCCCGACTTCTTCAGCCTGCCGGTGGCCGTCGACAACTCCTCCAAGGACCAGACGTACAACACCCCGGCGGTCGCCACGCTCTTCCTGCTCGCCGAGCAGATCGAGTGGATGAACGGCAACGGCGGCCTGGCCTGGACGACCGCTCGCAGCGCCGAGTCGGCCCGGCGCCTCTACACCTGGGCGGAGAAGACCTCCTACACCACCCCGTTCGCGGGTCCGGAGTTCCGCTCCAACGTGGTCGGCACGATCGACTTCTCCGATGACGTCGACGCCTCCGCGATCGCCAAGGTCCTGCGCGCCAACGGCATCGTCGACACCGAGCCCTACCGCAAGCTCGGCCGCAACCAGCTGCGCGTCGCGATGTTCCCGGCCATCGACCCCGACGACGTCGAGGCCCTGACCACCTGCGTCGACTACGTGGTCGAGCGCCTGTAGTCCCGCTCCCTGGCGGTGCCGGGCCTGGTAGCAGGCACCGCCAGGATTCGTCCGGTGAGACCTCCGTTCCCGCGCGGGAACCTAGGCCCTGTCCTGCGGATCTTTTGCCTACTGCGGCCGGTCAGGCGGCGCCTCGCCGCGTTGTCGTCGGTCACCGCAGCACGCTGCGGCTCCCTCCTCCGCCTTGC
>NZ_JBEXUE010000037.1:0-37062 GCF_040614275.1 Streptosporangium sp. NPDC006013 | reverse complement strand
GGTCGGCCGCCCTCCCCGCCCACCAGCGAGTAGGTCTCGTCCAGCACGTTCATCGGCGGACAAGGTCCACCGCCTCCTTCGGGGGTTAGGGCTCAGGACGTGGTGGTATGCGCGGCCGACAGATAGGGCCGCAGCACCGCGGCGATCCGAGCCGCGCCCTTCGCCTCCATGATCACAAAGTGTCCGAGTCCGACGAAGTGGGTGTCGACCGCGGCCGCCAGGCCGGCCCACCCCAGGTCTTCGGGTCGGTCTTTGTCGGGGAAGCTGCGGATGAGCACGACCCGTCCTACGTAGGGGCCAGGCCGATACCGGGACGCCGCCGTCATCGCGCCCGACACTGTCCGGTAGATGCTCTCCAGGCGTTCCATCGGGAATTCCGGCCCGATCACGTTCTGTCGGACGGCCTCCTGGTAGATGAAGCGCAGGGCTTGATCGTCGTCCGCGTCGTGCAGGGCGTTCGGCGGCAGCCTGATCTTCAGCGCGAATTCCGCGAGCGCGTGGTAGGGGAAGTCCTGGTCGTCGTAGGTGAAGTCGGGCACGCTGTCAATCATCGCCAGGACTGGCGGTCGCCCGTCGTGGGCGGCCAGCAGTCGGGCGGCCTCGTAGGCGATGATCCCGCCTAGAGAGTAGCCGACCAGCCGGTACGGGCCGGTGGGCTGTACCCGAAGGATCTCTCGCACGTACGTCGCTGCCATCTCGGGGATCGAGTCCTGTGCGAGCGACGCATGGAAGAGCCCGAGCGCCTGCAATCCGTAGAGGGGCTGGTCGTCCCCCAGAGCGTGAGCGAGTGTGAAGTACCGGGCGACGCTGCCACCGAGAGCGTGGAAGCAGAACACCGGCGGCTGGGATCCTGCCGTGCGGATCTCCACCAGCGGGGTGCGTTCCTGGGTCGCGCTGCCGCGCAGCAGCATCGCCAGGCCGGCGATGGTGGGCGCCTGGAGTGCGACCGCCAGGGGCAGGTCGTAACCGAACTCGGCCTTGATACGGGAGATGGCCTGCAGCGCCTGCAGCGAGGTGCCGCCCAGTTCGAAGAAGTTGTCGTGGACGCCGATGTCGGCCGTGCCGAGAATGTCCGACCAGATGCTCCGGAGTTGGCGTTCGACCCCGTATCTCGGGGGAACCAATGCCCGGCGCGGAGCATCCGCAATCGTGCGCGATTCGGTGTCCAATGGGGCTCCATCCGTCAGCTATTTCTTTGCGAGTACGACCAGTCGTCTGTCGGCGGTGAATGGTGATCGGTCGAATCCACCGTAGCGGTCGACATTTTTAAATCCGGCCTGGGTGAGCATCTTCGTGATCTCTGTTACCGCGTATATTCGTATCCGCGACACATGTGACTCGGCCGTGCCGCCATTTAAGTAGAGATGTTCCGTTCGCAACCAGCCGGTGGTCAGCTCGAATTCTCGGGACTCCAACAGGTATCCGTCGTTCGGAAATTGTCGCCACCTAGTCGAGTGGGATGGACGCCCGGCGAACTGGTCGCGGTGGGCAGTCTCTATCACCAGTGATCCGCCGGGTCGCAACAGTCGGTGGAACTCACTGAGCGCCCGGGTGTCACCCTCGTCCCCGCAGAACCCCATCGAGGTGAACAGGTTGATCACCACGTCGAAGGTGGCATCCGGCAGGGGGATGTCCCGATAGTCGGCGACCAACCAGCGTGGCTGCTCGCGTGCAGTCTGCGCGGCTGCTTTCTCGATCATTGCGGGGGAGGCGTCCACGCCCTGGACGCGGTGCCCCTCCGCCGCCAGCGCCAATGCGTGACGACCGAATCCGCACGGCGCGTCCAGAACGTCGACCGAGCCAGTGTGTGCCGTGAGGCTGATCGCGGCGAGAGCTTCTTTCCGGGAGATATCAGGGCCTTGATGGGGCAGGTATTTACGCAGGTATTGGGCGACGAATTTGGGGTTCCATGAATGGTCGTCCATGAAATTGGACTCTACTATGGAGCTGAACGGGGGGCAAGGACTGATTGGCATGCACTGCTCTCGGCTGCGAAACTACGAAAGTAGGTTCGGGCTATCTGCGAGAGCAGGGGATTGGAAAACAGGAGAAGTTTCGGATGTCTGTCGCTTCTTTTGTTCGGGCTATGGGTAGTGCAAATGTCGAGGGTGATGGTGCAGAGAAGAGGCGTCATGAACGATTCATCGGATGTTTTCCTCGGGAACGTCGAGCTCGCGCACGTGGGGTTCGTCCCGATCGCGACCTGCCACTGGCAGGGCATGGCCAATATCCTGGCCGCCCACGGGATCGCGGACGCGCACCGGTTGTTCGGGCTGTCATGGGGGTTCGTCTGGACGGGCGGTCCGATTCTGTTCGGCGGTGGTAGATGGGCGCGGCTGCTCGCCGAGCTGATCGGTGTCGTCGTGGAAGAGATCAGCGTCCCCGGCGGCGACGAGTCCGAGGCCCTGGAAACGGAGTTGAGCCGCCAAGGGACCGTCTTCGTCGCCGAGGTCGACGCCTTCCACCTCACCTCCGCCTATCAGGACCGCGAGCACGTCGTGCACACCGTGATCGTGGTCGAGCGCACGCCTGATCACGCGGTCGTCGTCGACACTATGAACCGCCCGGAGCCGGTGCGGCTCTCCGCCGTCGACTACGGGCTGCTGCGGGCGACGCCCTGCGAAGGACGGATCGACCCGTTCAAGATCTACGTACCGCGCGGGATGGCTACGGCGCGCGTCCCGGACGCAGCAACGATTGCCGAGGCCGTCCTCGCCGACCTGCGGGCGCAGGCGCCGCTCGACCTGGCCGCCCTCGACCGCTTCATCGACGCCTACGAGGACATGGTGGGCCCAGTCAACGTCTGTCGGGCCGCAGCGGAACGACACCAGGCGAGCCTGCTGTTCGACCGTCTTGCCGAGTACGGGGTTCCCGGCGCGACCACGGCGGCCACGGCGCTCCGCGAACTGAGCGACTCCTGGTACATGATCCACATGTTGACCGCCCATCCGGACGCGACCGGCGAGCGGCAGCGTCGGCGGATCGGGCGCTTGCTGAGACAGGCCAGGGCGAACGAGGTACGTCTGACGGCGGCGCTGACCGACTCCTGACCCGACGGCCGAGCCTCCGCTCGGCCGGTTCAGCGCCCCCACAGCTGTTCGCGGGTCGCGGTGGGCCAGGCGTCAAGGTCCGGTCCGTGCTCGGCGATCAGGGCGAAGGCGATCCGCTCCAGACCGAACCCGACGCAGGCGGCATGTGCGGGACTCCCGTCGGAGAGCGTGATCCCGAAGACACGGCCGAAGTGGTCGAGGTGACGGTTGCACGAGGCGACGGCCACCCGGTGCTCGGCGCCGATCGGAGCCGTGATCTCGAACTTCAGACTCTGTTCCCGCTGGTTGGAAGCGAGCAACCGGCCGCCCGAGGCGCCGAAGAACGGATCGTTGGCCGTTTCGCATCGGGCGTCCAGGCCAAGGCCGCGGACGAAGCCGAGCGCCTGTTCCCGCCACTCATCGAACCAGCCGCGAACCTGTCCCGGACCGGCGATTCGCACGAACTCCCGCTGCCGGAAGGAGACCAGCCGACCCGCCTCGTCCGACGGCTCATGCCGGAAGCACTGGCCGAGCGTGTCGACGTGGACGCCCTCATCGGCCAGCCGTCCGCTGTAGTAGGGGTAGATGGGGTAGCAGGCAGCTGGGGTGAGCACGTAGTCGCTCTGGTCCAGCAGCGCGCCCCATTCCTCTCCCGCCTCTATGGCCTGGCGGAGACGCTGGTGCTCGGCGCGTCCTCCGTTGAAGGCGTGGACCGAGCCGAGCAGTTGGGGGAATGAGTCGGTAAACTCGCACTGCTCGAACACCTTCCGGCTCATCAGCGGTGGGAATTGCATCACCCGGGTCCGGTCGGTGCAGCCGGTTCGGGTGAGCGCGGAACCGAGCCCGGCGAAGACCCGCTCCAGCCGTGCGCCCCATCCGTACAGGCCCTGGGCGGAGGGGAACAGAAGGTCATCGCCGTGCAGGGGAGCTGGGTAGGTCGTCGGGATCCCGGTGATCAGGTCATGGACATGTGCGGTCACGTTTCCTCGCTTCTACGACTGATGAGCCAGGGCAAAAGAGGTGGAGTCGTGGGCATTCAGGGCCCGGACGCAGCCGGTCACTCCGGCCCGGCCGGGGCCCGGCCGCAGCCGGACGACGCGCGTCCGGCCCGGCATGACGTGGAAGTAGTTGTCGTCGGGGACATGGCCCGCAATGTCGACATGGACGGCGTAGGCCGGCCGTGTGGAGCCGACGACCAAAGATGGGCCGCTGGCGTCCCGACGGACGGTGACCGACAGATCGAGGTCGCCGCGCCGCTCGTTCGGAAGGCCGTCGGGGAAGAACACGTCGTCGGCCAGCAGACGGCCCCGATCGTCCAGAAGTTCGACGGCGATCGCCTCAAGACCGATGGGGCCGAACCGATAGGCGGCGTTGAGGTCTCGGAATCCGCCGACCAGTTCATCTGCCGACAGGTCGACCGCTCGCCGGGCACTGAGCCGCACGCCGCGCTCCACCGTCCGAGGCGTCGCCGCGTCACGCGGGTACAGCAGCAGCCGGACGGTGGCGTCGATCGTCTCAAGGCGGTCTCGCACCGCCACGATCCGCAGACCGTTCAGTCCCCGGTCGTGCAGGAACACGGCGGTGTGTCGCCAGGCCCGTTTGAGGTAGTAGTAGGCGGCCTTGGGATGACCATCAACGTCAACCACGCCCCAGCCCGCGCCGGGAAGGACATCACGCCAGAACCAAACCAATCCGCCGCCGCACGGGTCGTCCGGTGTGCGCCACTGTCCGAAGACCCGCGCCATGACCTCGCCGGTGGTGGCGCGGGCCAGGTCCAGGTAGCGGACGGGTTCGGCGTAACGCGTCGCGAGGGGGTCGATCCGGAACACGCGCCGCAAGTACTCGTCGCGAATGTCGTCGAAGTCCCAGCCCGCGCCTCCGTCGCGTGGGCTTGCGGCCTTCCAGCGGGGGTCGTGCACGGCGGGGGTGCGCGGCCCGAAAAACCGTTCCAGCGAACGGGGCTCGGGAACGTTGGCGAAGGCCAGACATTCGCTGGCGAACCGGACGCGGCTGACCCGCACGTCGTCGAAGTCTCGGAGATAGGCTCCCACGCCGTAGTAGTGCGCGTCACCGGTGTCTACGTGCACGGGCAGGGCTCCGCCCGAAGGGCTTGAGGGCCGGTACGGTACCCCGGGCGCCAGAACCCGACACAGCTCGCGCAGATCGTGCTCGAACCACTTGTTGTGCCACAGCTCCGGTGGGGCACCGGCCAGCGCCGCCTGCTGGGCGACTTCGCTGTTGCCGCACACGACGGTCAGACACGGATGAGCGGAGAGCCTGGTGAGGATCTGCTGCGCCTCCTGTCTGACCGACGCGGCGAACTCCTCGTCGTCGACCGGATAGTCCATGTTGGCGAACATGAAGTCCTGCCACACGGCGATACCCAGTTCGTCGCAGGCGTCGTAGAAGGCGTCCGCCTCGTAGACCATCGGACCGCAGACGCGCACCATGTTCGCCCCAGCGTCGCGCATCTGCCGCAAGGCGGCGAGCAGGGAGTCTTCGTCGGTCGTCAGGCTCGTGACGTCCAGTGGAGTCCAGCATCCGCCGCGAAAGAAGACCTCCATGCCGTTGTGACGCAGCGGGAACATCTCGTCCGGCCCGTGGGGTGTGACCTCTCGGAAGCCGACGTCGCCGAGCGGAAGCCTGCAGGTGATGCCGTCGTCGAACTCCAACTCCGCCACCACCGGGTAGCGCGGCTGGCTGCCGTGGGTATGCGGGTGCCACAGTTCCACCTCTGGAACACGCAGACGTCCGACGAGCTCCGGCCCGTCCATCCGCAGTGGGCCGGTGTGGCCTCCCACGTGCAGAAGGCCGCCGACGACGCTCCGGCCCGCGACCGGGCGCACCGGCACCGCGCAGGTGACGATCCCGCCGGCACCGTCGACGGTAGTCACCAGCCGTGGCCGGTCGCAGACCAGCCGCCGGTGGAGCGTGAGCTCGATTGGCCGCCACGGGCCGACCGGCGGCGGGCCCGGTGACCATCCCGGGATCCGGCCGAGCAGCGTCGTGCGGTACCGGCGCAGCTGCTGCTGATCGACCAGTCGGGTGGTCCACCGAGGGCGGGGGCGCCGGGAGGCCAAGAGGGGGGCCAGTGCCCTGAAGCACACCGTCAGCTCGGTGTGCGGGGAGTCGAGCAGCCCGGTCACGTCGACTTTGTGCTCAAGGTGCATGTTGTCGCTGCGCAGCACCCGTTGCCCGTTCACCCAGACCTCGGCGAGGCTGGCGAGACCGGCACACGTCAGCACCGCGACACCGCC
Source organism: Streptosporangium sp. NPDC006013 (assembly GCF_040614275.1). Lineage (NCBI taxonomy): Bacteria > Bacillati > Actinomycetota > Actinomycetes > Streptosporangiales > Streptosporangiaceae > Streptosporangium > Streptosporangium sp. NPDC006013. The sequence goes on along the minus strand of NZ_JBEXUE010000037.1, from coordinate 30,776 downwards.
GTCCGGATCCGGGATCTCCGGCACCGTGCACCGGTACCACCAGTCGTGTTCGTCGGCGTCCGCGACCAGCGACGCCATCCGCTGCCGCACTGGTTCCGGCCACCGGCGGGCGGCGGCCGCCACGGTGCCCGGCACCTCTGCCGGGAGCCAACCCGAGTCGGGGAGACCACCGGGATCGCTTACCTGGTCTGGCGGTGTCGCCAGCAGCGTCCACCGGACCGGCGGCACGAGCACGGCCGTTGCGTCGCCGTGCGTCGCGCGCAGACTCATCCCGATCTCCATGTCACCATCGGAGCGCTTCACGTCGAGCCGGTCACCAGGGCCGCCGGTTGTCCTTGATACTCAGCAGCAGGCCACCGTTGGTGACGAGTAACCGGTCGTTGCTGATCATGAGCGGGCCCGACAGAACATCGCGCATATGGCGGGCCACGCTGTACCGACCGTGCTCCAGATAACCGGGGAACCCGCAGATGGCCAGGGCTTCCAGCGTCGTCTCGACTGCCGTCTGAGAGGCGATGTACTTGACTTCGTTGATCTCGATGGCGGTCGCCCACGCGTCAGCGTCCTCGGGAGTGTCCATACGGTCGAAGAAGGCGGCGGCCGACGTGGTTGCCGACCGTGCGGCTCCCAGCCGCGCCGTGGCCTGGGCTAGACGCGTCAAGGCCACGGCGGAACCGCTACTGTCCCTGCGCGTCCGCTCCCGGAGCAGGTTGCGGGCGCGGCCCAAGGCGGAGCCCGCGATCCCGAGCCAGCAGGCCGCCCAGAGTAGATGGGAGTAGGGGACCATGGTCCGGTTGGCGATGCGTTCGAACGGTGTGGGTAACACGTGTCCGTCGGAGACTGGGGCGCGCAGCCGGAAGCCGGCGCTACAGGTGCCCCGCATCCCCAGCGCATCCCACTCCGACAACTGCTCCAGCTCGGCTTGGTGGTTGAGGACTAGCACGAGTACCTGGTCGTTCGGCGCGCTGTCCGGTCCGCTGCGCACCGTGGCCAGGATGCCGTCGGAATACGCCCCGTAGGAGATCGTGGAAGCCTTCTTGTCCACTGTGGACCCGACATCGCCGGGCTCCAGCGTGGCGATACTCGACCGCAGATCGCCGCCCGTGCCCACCTCGGAGGTCGCCGAGGCGAGCAGCAGTTGCTCGGCGCATGCCCGGCGAGTGAAGCGCCGCAGCTCCGGTGTGTCTCCGTACTGGACCAGGCAGGCCAGTTGGATCTGGTGCATCGCCCAGATCATCGCCGTCGACGAGCAAGCCCCAGCGAGCACCTCGGCGATCGCGGTCAGCTTGCCGAGCGCCGCTCCGTCCCCGCCGACCTCGACCGGAGCGCAGGCCGACAGGAGCCGCTGCTCGCGCAACGCGGCGATCGCCTCCGCGGGGAAGCGGGCGTTGCGGTCGACGTCGGCGGCGTGGTGAGCGGCGGTCTCGACCGCCAGCCGCGCTCGGCTCAGCGGCTCGGCGACGGCGGGGGTGCTCCGCCGCGCGTCCGAAACGGTACTCATTCAGCCTCCAGCAGCTCGATCAGGTTGTGTTGGATGGTCGCGATGGAGGAGAACGACGCACGTGTCAGCATCCGATCCGGATACTCCACGTTGAAGCACTCTTCGAGCGCCAGTAGGACGTTCACGCTCGCGTGCGATGTCAGCCCGGCCTTGTAGAGGTCGTCGGTGGGGGCAAGGGTGCCAACCTCGGCTGGCAGGGCGGCGTGGCGGCGGAGGATCTCACGGATGTCATCGATCATTAATGTCCGTCCTCAAGGGGAGTCGGCGGGACGCTTTCCGGCGTCAGCGCATGGGGGATCTGAGGGGACCGCCCTCGCCGTGGAGTCCAGCGGAACGCCGAGGGAGCGGTGGCAGACCGCGCTGACGACGGCGATCACCAGGGCCGCGCCGAGGAACAGGGCACGGGGCGGGACTGTGTTCGCGAGCGGGACGCTGATCAGTGCGCCCAGCGGCACGGCGCCGGTGTTGAGCATGCGGCTCGCGCTCGTGGTGCGTCCGAGCAGTTCGTTCGGCACGTACCGCTGCCGGATCGACACGGTCACGACGTTCCACACCATCGACGCCATGCCGAAGGCCGCCACGGCGGTTCCGGCGGCGACGACGTTCGGTACGGCACCGATCACCGCCGCCGAGAGCGCCACCGACGCGGCCGACAGCGTCAGCATGGCCTGGTCGGAGAGCTTGGCCCGCAGCAGCGGTGCCAAGAAGCTGCCCAGCACTCCGCCGACGGCGAGCATAGCGATCAGCAGTCCGTAGCCGGAACTGCCCAGATGGAGCGTATGGGTGGTGTAGAGCACCAGGACGGCCAGGAAGATGCCGCTCATCATGCTGATCATCATCAGGAGGACCGACTGGGCGCGGAGGGCGGGATGCCGGAACAGCCATTGGAGGCCCAGCACCAGCTCGCTGCCCGTGAGGGGCCGTTTGACGAAGGACCGCGCTTGCAGCGGCGCAGGCGGCGGCCGCAGGGTGAGGATGAGCAGTGACGACACTAGGAAGCTGGCCGCGTCGACGGCGAAAGGCAACTCCGCCGACCGGGCGAACAGGAACCCGGCCAGCGCGGGGCCGACCAACTGCACCGATATCACCTGGACGCTCATCAGCCGCCCGTTCGCGCGGGTGAGTCCGTCCGACGGCACCAGCGTCGGCAGGTAGGCGCCCGACGCCGAACTGAACAGCGTGTGTGCGGTGGCGATGACGAAGGCGAAGCCGCACAGGACCGCCAGGTTGCGCGTGTCGAAGAGGAACAGCACGAACACCGTTGCGAGTGCGGCCCGGACACCGTCGGTCGCCCACATCAGCCTCCGTCGGTCCACCCGGTCGACGACGACCCCCGCCAGCAGGCCGAACAGCAGCCACGGCAGCGTGCCCATGGCGGTCACCAGGGCGACGGCGTAGGGCCGGTCGGGGAAGGCAGTGGCGGCCAGCAGCGGCAACGCCGTCAGACGCATGCCATCGCCGATGCCGCTGGCCAAGGCGGCCAGCCACAGGCGCCGGAAACCCGCCGAGTCCACGGGAGCTCCGGGCATCAGACCTCCCCGCCGGTCAGGTCGGTGGCGGCCGAGAGGTGGCCGATCACGGAGTTGAGCTCGGCCGGAGTCGGATGCTCGAACACCGCACGCAACGGTAGTTCGATCTGAAGCTCCTCCTGCACTCGCGTCGCGAGTTGAGCCGCCAACAAGGAATGCCCTCCCGACTCGAAGAAGTGGTCGTTCATGCCGACCAGGCTACGGTCCACTCCGAGAACCTCGGCCCAGAGGCCCACCAGGTGCCATTCATGGTCGTCGACAGGAGCGACGAACGGTTCCCGCATCGTCGGACGCATCCGGTCCGGGGCCGGCAACGCCCTGCGGTCGATCTTCCCGTTCGCGGTGACGGGGAGGGAACGCATCACCACCAGCAGGTTCGGCACCATGTACGCGGGGAGCCGGTTGCGCAGGTGGTTGCGCAGGCGGGTGCCGAGCACCTCTTCGACGCCGTGCCGCAGCGGGTCGTTGTCCGGGACGGCAGGCGCGGAAGGCGCGGACGCGGCCGCGTCGCGCGGAAGACGGACGCTCCCGGCCCGCTGGAACCAGGCGTCGAACCGGTCGACGGCCCCCGACCGTGGCCAGAGCGCGGTCATGACGTGCCCTGTCCGCGCCGCCGAGTCCCGGAGATCCCGCACACTCCACAAAGGGGTGTTGGATCGGTCGGGCGTCGCCCCGGCTGGATCCGCGTCGTGGTTCGGCGCCGAAGGGACGTCGCGGATCACTAGGGCGGGATACGGGCCACTCGACAAGAGTGCGGTGAGCGACCCCCTGTCGACTTCCTCGGCATTCCATTCCTGGAGCGGTCCGGTGTCATCGAGGGGTACGTCGACATCGAACTCGATGACGACGTCGCACCGGAACCGAGCCGAGGCATCCGCCGAGGGCCGGGGGAGGATCCACGCGACACCGCCGGACCGGAGGGCCATACCGGTGAGCGCACCGGGGTCGATCCACAGTTCGCGATCCCGCTCTACGGCCCACTCGACACGCCGGGCGAAGGCACCCCGGTCTGGCAGGGGCCCGCGCTGAGCCGACTCCAGCCGGGAGTGATGCGCTCGGAGCAGAGGTAGCGGTCGCACATCAGTGATCACGATCGTTCCGCCGGGGGCCAGCCGCACGCGGGCCTGGTCCAACACCCGCTCCAGGTAGTCGGCGCTCGGGAAGTAGGCGACGGCCGAGTCCAGGACGATCATGTCGAACGATCCCTCGACCCCGTCCAGCGCGTGGGCGGCCGTGAGGCGGCAGCTCACGGTGTCCGGAAGACGGTCGGCGAGGAGCTGGAACCGATCGAGCGCCGGTTCGCTGAAGTCGACTCCGACGTAGGCGTCGAGCCCGGGCGCGACGCGCTCGGCGAGCGCGCCTCCACCACAACCGATCTCCAGGATGCGACGAGGACGACGGGCCAGCACGAGCGCGGCGACCTCCTCCAACCGCTTCCGGCTCCGCCCCGAGTCGGTGTCGGGTCCGGGGGCTTCGGTGAAAGCCCGGTCCCACGAATGCCGCCAGCTGCGCAGTACCGCCTCCTCGGCGTCCTCCAGCAGGTCGGGGCCGGGGGGCACGGGCACGACGTAACTGACCAGAGCGCTCTCGCCGCGCGTGTCCTCGCCGAGCACCGTCACGGCCTGTTGTACGCCGTGGTGGTCGGCGAGCGCTGCGTCGATCTCGCCGAGTTCGATGCGGAAGCCGTGCAGCTTGACCTGGTCGTCCTCGCGGCCCAGGTATTCGATGGTGCCGTCCGGTAGGTACCTGGCCAGGTCGCCGGTCCGGTAGAGATGGGCCCCGGGGGCGGCGTCGAACGGATCGTTGATGAAGCGCTCGCGGGTCAGTTCCGGCCGGTTGAGATAACCCCGGGCCACTCCGACGCCACCGAGGTGGAGCTGGCCGGGCACGCCAATGGGCACCGGCTCCATGCGCTCGTCCAGGATGTAGACGCGGGTGTTGCTCATCGGCCTGCCGATGGGCACGCCGCGGTCGAGCGGAGGCGTCACGCGTGCGATCATCGAATAGACCGTGGTCTCGGTCGGGCCGTACTGGTTCCAGACCTCGCCGGCCAGGTCGAGCAGGACCGCCGCTAGGTCGGTGGGGAACGCCTCCCCGGCGTTGAGCGCTCGGAAATCCGGCCGACCCGGCCAGCCGACGTGCACGAGCATCCGCCAGGTGGTCGGGGTCGCCTGCATGACCGTCACGCTGTGCCGTTCGACTGCGGCGGCCAGAGCGTGCCCGTCCGCCGCGACCTCGCTCGAGACGATGACCACGCGGGCGCCGACGCTCAACGGCGCGAACAACTCGGCGCCGAAGATGTCGAAGCAGAACGTCGTCGCAGACAGTACGGTGTCGTCGGGCCCGTAGCCCGGCTCACGGCAGATGCCGACCGTGAAGTTGCACAGTGAGCGATGGGTGACCATCACGCCCTTGGGCCGCCCGGTGGACCCTGAGGTGTAGATCACGTAGGCTAGATCGTCCGGGGACGGGGGGCGAACGGCCACGGATGCGGTCGGAGATCGCTCGGGGGGATCGGCGTCGATGTGCACGACCTGCATCGACTCCAGGACGGGGACGTTCAGCCTGCTCTGGGTGAGCAGGAGCGAGGCGCCACTGTCGGCCAGCATGAAGCGCAGTCTGTCGTCCGGATAGGCAGGATCGAGCGGTACGTACGCGCCCCCGGCCTTCAGGACTCCCAACAAGCCGATCGCGAGCTCGAACGATCGGGTCATGCAGATGCCGACGAGGCTCCCGGGCCCCACCCCGCACGAGCGCAGGCGGCGGGCCAACCGCTCGGCACGATCGTCCAGCTCGCGGTAGGTGAGCTCTGCGTCCTCGTACACCAACGCCACCGCATCCGGCGTACGAGCCGTCTGTGTCTCCAGCAGCTGATGAACGCACCGGTCGGAGGGGAACTCGATGGCGGTGTCGTTGAGCTCCTTGAGCAGGTATCGGCGCTCGTCTGAGGTGAGCATGCGAAGGGCCGAGATCGGCTCATCGGGATGGGCGACTGCGCTCTCCAACAGTGTCAGATAATGGCCCACCAGCCGTCGCACGGTTGCGGGCTCGAACAGGTCGCGGCTGTACTCCACGAACCCGAACATCTCGTCGCCGGTCTCCTCCAGCGACATCAGCAGATCGAACTTCGCCGTGCCGGGGTGGGTGGGGACAGGCTCGATGGTCAGCCCGTCCTTGCGCAACTCGCGCAGCGAGCCTTCCTGGTGGATGAACATGGCCTGGAACAGTGGGCTGCGGGACAGGTCGCGGTCGGGGGCCAGACCCGCGATGACGTGTTCGAACGGGACGTCGGCGTTGGCGAAGGCGCTCAGGCCGGTTTCCCTGACCCGGCGCAGCAGTTCCCGGAACTCCGGATCGCCCCTCAGGTCGGTGCGCAGCGCGACCGTGTTGGTGAAGAAGCCGATGAGCTGCAGGACCTCCGGCCGCTCACGTCCCGAGACCGGTGTGCCGACGACCACCTCCCGCGCGCTCGTGTACCGGGCCAGTAGGGCGTTGAACACCGCGAGCGTGCCCATGAACAGCGTCGCGCTCTCTTCGCCGCAGAGGGTGCGCAACGCTTTGACGAGGCGCGCCGGAACGGTGAACGGCTCGGCGGCCCCACGGAACGATTGCATGGCCGGGCGCTGGTGGTCGGTCGGAAGATTCAGTGCCTTTGGCGCGTCGGCCAACTGTTCGCGCCAGTACTCCAGCTGCCGTGTCAGTTCCGGGTCGGAAAACCGCGCCCGCTGCCACGCCGCGAAGTCGGCATATTGGATCGGCAGCTCTGGCAGCGACGACGGCTGTCCGGCCAGCTCGGCCTCATAGAACGTCGCCAGTTCACGCAGGAGAATCTCGTTGGACCAGCCGTCGCCGACGACGTGGTGCATACAGATGAGGAACAGGTGCTCGTGCGGGGACAGGCGGAGCAGCCGGAACCGGACGAGCGGCCCGGTCTCCAGGTCGAAGAGCATGCGGATTTCGCCCTGGACGGTCCTGGACGAGACCCCGGAGCGCTCGGTCTCGTCCAGCCCAGACAGGTCGTCGAAGGTGAAATCGGGCTCGGCGGCTGGTTCGATGACCTGGTGAGGCTCTCCGTCGATCACGGTGAACCTGGTCCGCAGCGCCTCGTGCCGGGCCATGACCCGCGCGGTGGCGGCCCGCAGTGCTGTGACCGACAGCTCGCCTCGCAACGACAGTACGATCGGCATATTGTAAAGTGGACAATCCTGGGCGAACCGGTCGAGGAACCACAGCCGCTGCTGGCCGGGCGAGCAGGGAAGGGGAGCCCCTCTGGAGGCCCGGGGGATCGTTGATACGCGCGCACCGCCGGCCCGCCGCTCAACCAGTCTGCCCAACGCGGCGGGTGTCGAATTGTCCAAGAGGCGGCGTAGCGGCAGCTCGACACCGAACTCGGTCTGCACGCGCGCGGACAGCCTGATCGCCATCAGCGAGTGGCCGCCCAGGTCGAAGAAGCTGTCGGTTGGGCGCACCGATCCAGCGTCAAGTCTCAGGATCTCGGCCCAAAGTTCGACCAGTCTTCCCTCGACGGAGGAGGCAGGCGTCGGGTGAGCCGTGTCCCTCCGCGCGTCGACGTGGCCCGGTTCGGTCAGTGCACGCCGGTCCACTTTTCCACTCTCGTTCAGGGGCAGCTCAGCGAGCCGGACGACCGATGACGGCATCATGTAGGAAGGTAGCCGGTTCCGCAGGTAGTCCTGCAGTTCGGCCTCCGTGGTCGTCGCGTCCTCGTGCAGGACGACGTAGGCCACCAGCCGCTCGCCCGGATCGGGCGCACCGGTGTTCGGCGTCACTGACATTCGAGTCTCCCTCATCATGTGGAACGGCTAGTGCAGGACGACGACGGCGGCGCGGACCCCGGGATGGGTCTGTAGGGCGGCGGCGATCTCGTCGGGCTCGATCCGGAAACCGCGCCACTTGATCTGGTCGTCCAGACGGCCCAGAAACTCCAGTTCGCCGACCCGGTTCCAGCGGACCAGATCGCCGGTTCGGTACCAGCGGTCGCCGGAACCGGCGCCGGTGACAAAGCGCTGCGCGGTCAGCTCGGGTCGCCTCCAGTAGCCGTGCGCGACCGCTGGCCCACCGACCATCAACTCGCCAGGGGCACCCGGGGGAACCGGGACGAGATGCTCGTCGACGACGCGCAGCCGGAGGTTGGGTAGTGGACCGCCGATGGGAGGGACACCCTCCTGCGGCGAACAGCGGTGGACGGTCGCGCAGACGGTCGTCTCCGTCGGCCCGTAGGCGTTGTACAGGCGCAGACGCGACGCCCAGATACCGGGCAGAGCCGCCGGGCACTGCTCCCCGGCCACGACGAGGTCGGTCAGGCCGGGCACGTCGTCCGGCGCAATCGTGGCCGCGACGGACGGCGGCAGCGTCACGTGCGTCACGTCGCCGCCCACGATAGTCTCGGTCAGGACGGATCCGCTGAGCGGTGGCTCGGGTGGTGGTACGAACAGCCGCGCCCCGGATCCGAGCGCCATGAAGATCTCCCACAGGGACGCGTCGAAGCTCGTCGGCGCGAACTGTAGTACGACGCTGGAGGCGCCGAGGCCGAAGTGGTCACGCTGCCATTGGGCGAGATTGACCAAGCCCCGATGGCCGACGAGCACGCCCTTGGGGCGGCCGGACGACCCCGAGGTGTAGATCATGTAGGCCGGTGCCGCGTCAGCCGCGCCGGCCGTCGGCGTCACCGGGGCGTCGTCCATGGCGAGCGCCCGGTCGACGGGTAGCCGTCGTACCAACGGGGAATCGGAGACCGTGTCTGACCCGTCGGTGTCGGTCAGCACCAGAGCTGCAGCCGAGTCGCTCAGCATGAACGACAACCGGTGTTCGGGATAGCCCGGATCGAGCGGCAGGTAGACGCCCCCGGCCTTGAAGACGCCCAGCAGTGCCGCCACCAACAGCCCTGACCGGGGAAGGCTCACCGCCACGACATCGCCGGAGCGGACGCCCTCACCACGCAGGAGGCGGGCGACGCGGTTCGCCGTGCGGTCGAGTTCCCGGTAGGTCCACGTGCCGTCGTGAGCGTCGACGGCGACTCGGTGCGGGTCGCGTTCGGCCTGGTCCTCGACCAGCGTGTGTGCGGGGTGCTTCGGGAGGGGGACCGTCGTACCGATGCCCAGGGCCAGCAGCGCGCGCTGTTCGGCGTCGTCGAGCAACGGCAGTCGGGCGATCGGGTGGTCGGCGTCGTCGAGCCCCGCTTCCAGGAGCCTCACGTAGCGGCGGGCGTAACTCTCCGCAGCGCCGGAACCGAGCCGTCCGGCGTCTACGACACAGCCGACCGTGAGGCGCTCGTCGGCGGCAGTGAGGGCCATAGCCAGGTCGGCGTCGTTGAGATCCGCTGCCATGGGGGCGTCGCCATGGGCGAACGTGGCCCGGTAGACCGGTGTCCGATCGTCCTCGTCGTAGAGGATTGAGAATGGGTGGTCGCTATGCGGTAGGGCGGCCCGTCGTTGCTCGTCGTTCTCTCGCGCCAGATCTAGCAGCGAGGTTCCCGCCCCGACGCGGGACCGGAACACCATGGACGACGAACCGATCAGAAGGTCCTCGACGGCGGCGTGCCGGTGGAGCAGCGTCTGGTAGGCGGCCAGGAGCACCGCGAAGGGGGACAGCCCCGCGCGATCGCTCAGGTCGCGTAGCCGCCGCGACAGCCCGGTCGGCAGTTCGACCAGGAAGGATTCGGGGACCGGACTGGGCTCCCGCGCCTGCGCGGCACGGTCGACGGGCGGCCCCGACACTGGTGGTGCGTCCGCCACGAGCCTCCGCCAGTGGTCACGTGCCGCGCTCTGTCGGTCAGTCATCGGCGCGAGCCTCCCAAAGCCGTTGCCTGGGCAGCGCCATGAGCCGTTCCAGCAGCTCAGGGTCACCGCACTTTCCTTCAGGCGGGATGCGTAGACCGGTAGCGAGCCGATTCCAGAAGTTCTTCATCGAGACCACACAGCTGATCTCAAGGATCGCCTCGTTATCGAAGTGCTGTCGCAGGTCGGTGACGATGGGGTCATCGACGCTGTGCGGATCGGCGGTCAGGGCCGCGGCGAAACGCAGCGCGGCGGCCACGGGCGGCGGGTATGCCGTCAGGTGGGAGTCTCCCAGCATCAGGAGTTCCTCCGGCGTCCACCCGCTGGTCAGCGCCTCGCCTGCGGCGTCGTCCACGCAGTAACGACAACCGTTGAGCAACGAGGTGTAGAGGCACAGCAGATCCACGAGCCCGGAGTCGATCCGGCGCAGCCGCGCGTAGAGACTGAGCGCCTTGGTCGTGGCCTCCCATACGGCGGGGGAGTGCGCCGTGATCCGGGTCAGGTTGCGCACCCGGCCCTGCTGCTCGGACTCATGGTCGAAGATCGCGCGTATGCGGGTGAACGCCTGGCCGCGCTCCAAGAGCGGCAGCCGGCATCCAACCGTGTCCACTGACGACACATGCATGAACGGTCCTTCCTCGGGAATTCCCACCCCGGTCACGGTGGCGATCGCGTACTCGTCCTCGTGGGACATCGACAGCGCCAGTTCCGCCAGTCCGCGATGCCGGGCCTGCGCGGCGGGCGCGCCATGCAACTCCACCCCGACCGCGCCCGAGGCACTGCGGACGATCTCGATGTCGGTGAATATCGCATTGTCCATTCCCAGCGCCTTGATGACGGCCTCTTTCGCGGCGAACCGAGCCGCGTAGCACGCGGCGCGCGTCGCGACGGGCCGTGCCTCGCAGTACCTCCGCTCCTGATCGGTGAAGATCCTGGTCGTGTAGCGCTCGCCGAAGCGGCTGAGCGACTCCGCTACCCGCGCGATTCGGACGATGTCGGTGCCGACGGTTGCCAGGACGGAGCCGTGCGCCACGACCACCGGTGGCGGCGCGGGGGTCTCACCGTCGACCGTTGGCATGGCGGCGCAACTCGTGGTGGTGATCGGCCACTTTCTGGAACGCCACGGCGAACTGGTCCATCAGCTCCCGGGCCGGGTCTGTGTAGGGAGGAAGTGAGAGCAGGTGCCGCGCGTAGTACTCGGCGTTGGGCAGATCGCGATTCTGGTAACGGCGTCGGTGACCATCGCCCGAGAAGCGCGCCGGGTCGCCGTGACTGACCAGCGGTGGTACGTCGCCCTGGAAGATGTTCTCCTGGTGCAAGGGGATCGCCCCGTACTGTTCCACTGGTACGCCCTCGGCTTGGAGCGCTCGCACGTACGTCTCGATCGGCAGTCCGTCGAGTTCCTCCGGGAGGTAGGTCGGCTTGTAGGTGTAATAGACCTGCCGGTCGACGTGGGGGCCCGCCGCTGGGGGACGCACACCGGGGATCTCGGTGAGCAGTTTGCTGAGGTAGTCGAGGTTGTGCTGGCGACCCGCGATGTACTCCTCAAGGCGATCCATCTGACGGTTAGCCAGTGCGGACGCGAGGGGGTGCATCCGGTAGTTCAGTCCGAACCCGGTGTCGACGTACGGTCGGTAGGCGGCGCTCTCGACCTCTTGCTCCGCGCGAACCTTGAAGTGTCCGAGCAGCACCGCGCGTTCGAAGATCTCGCGATCGCCGGTGAGCAGGATGCCGCCCTGCCCGGCTGAGACGAGTTTCTTGCCCTGGAGGCTGAAGACGGCCACGTCACCGAACGCCCCCACCTTCCGCCCCGCGACCTCCGCGCCGTGCGCGTGCGAGCAGTCCTCTACTACCTTCAGCCCGTGGCGGCGGGCGACGTCCATGACCGCGGGCATGTCGACCGGGTTGCCCCATAGATGCGTCACCACGATGGCGCGAGTCCGGTCAGTGATGCGCCGTTCGAGATCGGCCGGGTCGATGTTACCGGTAAGCGGGTCGGCGTCGACCAACACCGGAATCGCGTTCACCACGAACAGTGGGGTCACCGTGGCGAGGAAGGTGTAGGTGGGGGCCAGCACTTCGTCGCCGGGGGCAAGGCCGAGCCCGAAGTACGCTGAGTGCAGTCCGGTGGTCCCGGAGCTCGTCGCCAGTGCGTGCGGCACTCCGATGTACTGCGCGAACTTGTCTTCGAGTTCTTCGACGTGCCCTTCGCGCCCGTAGTAGGACAGCTCGCCGCGAAGGGTCATATCGGTCAGCAGGCGGGCATCCTCATCGGGGATCGGCGGCCAGGTGTAGAAGACCTGGCCAGTGACGGCCGGTGAGCCGCCGAACAGGGCGAGAGAGTGCGTTCCGGGCATGTTCCGATTCCTCTTCGTCGATCGGTTGGGGTCTTCAGGTCAGGACCGCAGGCGTGTCACCAGTCCCTCCCACCGTTCGATGACATCGTCGCGGTCGCACTTGTCGTCCCAGAACTGCGGCAGTTCCGACACCTTGCCGGAGCTGTGATTCAGGACCACCCGGCGTTCGGTGGTCACCGTGCCAATAGGGAACAGCGGTGTCCCGGCCGTCGCGAAGATTTCCGCCACGGCGTCCCAGCAGGCGGGGTCAACGGTGTAGCCGTGGCTGCGAGGCATGTCGAACCCGAACTCCAGTGCCAGCAGCGCGGGCGGGACGTCGAGCAGTTTGGCGCTCTCGGCCAGTACGGGCGGCACCGGGAAAAGGCCCTCGTCGAGGGCGGCACCGAGGCCGTTAGTCTCGCCGATGGTGTAGAGGAACTCGACGAGCCCGTCGCTCATATCCATGCCGGAGGTGATGGCGCCCGGCTCGCGGCGTACGGCCTCGATGATCGCGCGGTGGGGCGCCAAGGGCAGCAGGTTGTATTCCTCCAACTCAGCACGGGTCGCGGGGTCGAGCTCGTCGAACAGGCCGCGCTTACGCAGGACGTAGCTGGCCCAGCCGACGCCGAGTTCGGTGGTGACCGCGACGCGGTCGCCAGGTCGAGCCCCTCGGCGGCGGATGATGCCCTCCGGGGTCACCGTCCCCCAGCACATTCCGACCATCTCGATGTTGCGGTTGATATCGATATTGCCGCCCTCGATCTGCGCGCCGTACTCATCGAGCACGTCATGCAGGCCCTCGTAGAACTCGTTGACCGTGGTCAGTTCGGTGTCGGCCGGCATCGCCAGGTCGAGCGCGAAGCCCTGGGGTCGAGCGCCCATCGCCAGGACGTCGTTGGCGACGCAGGCGGCCACCCATCGCCCGAAGTACCGCCAGTGCATGCCGTCGGGAAGGGGCCGGTCGATCGGGGAGGGGTGGTCCATCGAGTAGACGACACAGGGCAGGCCGGGAGCACCGAAGACCCGTTCGGGGTCCAGGACCACGCAGTCGTCGAGTGCATCGAGCCGCGCCGTCAGCGCGTACCGCGAGAGCGCCTGCCGGATGAATTGCTTCTCTCCCAGATCCCGGATGCTCTTCATTTATTCCCCTTCTTGTGGAAGCGGTAGACGCTCGAGTGTCGACGACAACGGGATGTTGGAGCGGGTGTCGCCAGCATGCATCGCCAGTAAATAGGTTCCCTGGCAGAAGTCGAGCGGCCGACAACGGTGAGTGTAGGACGCGCCGGGTCGGCATCGTCAAGAGTGAATGGAAATCTCCGGTGTTGGAGCGGTGCTACTTTCGTAGTTTCCTGGACTCGGCTGTCGATCGGGCCACGTTTCTAGATGGGCTACTTTCGCATTTTCGGATTCAACCCCCCAGCTCAGAATGTCACGGTGGTCGGCCCCGTGCCTGGAGTACGTCATTGCCTCTTGGCAGTCATGGTGCTGGAGGTTAAAGTTCCAGGAAGATTGAATTAGCCCGACGATGCGATTGCGGGTGTTCAATGGGGGGCGAATGCGAAGAGGCCGCCTCTGTATTCTTCGATGCGGAAGTTGATGGTAAATGAACTCATTCGCTCTTCTGCATGATTTTCCAGTACTAGCGCAGACACTGTCGGCGGCGGCGAAGTCGAACGCCGCGATCTTCAAGGGCTGGCACGTCGTCTGCGTGCAGCACCTGCACTCGTCGATTGTTCCGCTGGTCGACGCGCTCCTGCTCGGCGGCGCGGGCGTCGCCGACGTTACCGTGGTTGGCAAGTCGTACTCGACGCGCCCGCGCGCGGTCGAGGGGCTGCACGAGCGCGGAGTCCGGGTCGTCGATCCGCAGCGCATGACCGACCCGCGGCACAGCTACGAGATCGAGTTGAACCGGCAGGTGACGACGGTCCTCGCCGAACTGGAGTCCACGTCGGTCATGGAGCGCCTGCTGGTGCTCGACGAGGGCGCGGTGGCGACCAAGGCGCTGACCCGCTTCCCCGAACTCGCCCGCCGCAGTCACGTTGTCGAGCAGACCACCCGCGGCGCGCGCTGGGTCGACCAGGCCGAAGTGGCGTTCCCGGTCGTCGATGTCGCACGGTCGGACGCAAAGGCGTCGTTGGAGGGGCCCCTGGTCGCGCGTTCGATGATCGAGGGTTTGGACACGGTCCTGAACGAACTGGGTATCACCGCGACCCGCGCGGGAATCGTCGGATACGGCCGAATGGGCGCCCGGTTGGCAGGCGAGCTGGTCCGCCGGTTCGACGTCCTGGTCCACGAAAAGGAGCCTGGCTACGCCGAGTCGGCCCGGACTGGCGGCTTCGCCCTGCGTGACTTCGACACCCTGGTCCGGGAGGCCGACATTCTCGTTGGATGCACCGGGGGGCAGATTCTCGACTCCAGCTTCCTGACTGTGCCGACGCACCCGATCCTGCTGGTCAACGGAGCCTCCTCAGACATCGAGTTCGGCCTGTGGGAGCACCGCCGTGCCGAGGCGATCGTGTACGGCGACGATCCGGCGCGCCCCTGGGCCAACCACTACACCATCGGCTCGCTCCCCGGCCAGGTCACGCTGGCGGCGGGCGGGTTCCCGGTCAACTTCTACGGGACCGGCGAGCCGATCTCCGCCCAGAGGTTCCAGCTCACCCGGTCGCTGATGCTGGCCGGTGCTGTCCAGTCGATGGAGCTGACGCGACCGGGACTGGTGCCGCTGGACCCCGACCGGCAGGCCGCGGTTCGCACCGCCTACGCCGCTGCAATGGCCGAGCCGGAGGCTGCACGATGATCTACCTCGACCATGCGGCGACCTCACTGCCCAAGCCGCCCGTCGTCGTGACGGCAATGCAGTCGTACCTGGAGACCGCGGGCAACCCCGGCCGGTCGGGGCACAGGCCGGCCCGTGCGGCGGAGGAGGCGATCTGGGACGCCCGGCGCGCGGTGGCCGACTTGCTGAGCGGCGACGAACCGGACCGGGTGATCTTCACGGTCAACGCGACGACGGCGATGAACACCGCGCTGAATGGGTTGCTGGGACCCGGAGACCGCGTGCTGACCTCGGCATTTGAGCACAACTCGACGGTGCGCCCGGTGCACGCGCTCACCGCGCGTGAGGTGTCGTGGACCGTCGTACCTCCGGCACCCGACTCGCCGCTCGACCTGGAAAGGCTGGAAGCCGAGCTAGCCCGCGGCGGGGTGCGGGTCGTGACTGTCGCGCACGCATCGAACGTGACGGGCGCGGTGATCCCGTTGAAACCGGTGCACGCCCTGGCTCGACACTACGGAGCCGCGCTGGTCGTGGACGCGGCACAGACCGTGGGCCACCTGCCGGTCCATGTTGACGACGCCGACGTCATGGTCTTCGCGGGACACAAGGGGCTGTTCGGCCCGCAGGGGACCGGCGGCATGTACGTCTCGGACCGGGTCGTCATCCGACCCCTGGTACGGGGCGGTACCGGAGGACGCACAGAACTGCGCGACCAGCCCCGGTGGCTGCCCTGGGCACTGGAGTCGGGGACACCGAACGGGCCCGGCGTCGTCGGGCTCGGCGCCGCCGCCCGCGTTCTTCGACAGCAGGATCCGGGCCGCATCAGGCTACGTGAGCGCGACCTCTACGACCTGCTCATGAGCGGGGCACGACAGGTACCAGGGGTGACCTGGCACGGCTGGCCCTCGACCGAGTCGCCGACCCCCGTCGTGTCGATAACCTTCGCGGGGCTGTCCGCCAGCGACGCCTCGGCGTTGCTTGAGGAACGCCACGACATCCTCGTCCGCGGCGGCCTGCACTGCGCCCCCCTCGCACACGAGACGCTGGGCACCGCGCCCGGGGGGACAGTGCGCATGAGCCTGTCGCACCTGAACACCGAGGCCGAGGTCAAGGCGGCCATCGAGGGCATCACCGACGTGGCGGCGCTGGCGCGGAGCCTTCCGGCGAGGAACGGCACGGCAACAATGCGGCCGGCGTCCTCCGGCCGACGACTTTGAGCGAGGGGCCCTTGTGACCGAACGAATCGATGGATGCGTCTTCTGCCGGGACCTGGACACGATCCTGTGGCGGGGGGAGGGGCTCTTCGCCCTTCCCGACTTCGCCCCGCTCACGACTGGGCACGCCCTCATCTGTACCGTCGACCACTATCCGTCCGCTGCCGACCTACCCAAGACCCTGTCCCAGGAACTGGACGAGGTGACCGAGCGCCTGCGAGAGCTGTACCTGAACAGGTTCGGGGCGTTCACGATGTTCGAGCATGGCCGTACGGGCCACTGCCTGAGGCTGAACCCCGCCGAACGGATCTGTCACCATACCCACATCCACCTGCTCCCCCTGCGCGGAGACCTGGTGCTGGCCAGCGGCCTGACCCAGCGCACCGCGTGGAGATGTTGGTCGGACGTCGCTGCGTACGGCTGCGACACCGAGGGCTACGCCATCATCGAGACGACCACGTCGGGCCGCCAGTTCTTCCCCATCAGCCACGAGCTCATGCCCCACTATCTGCGCAGCCGTGCCGCCGAACTGCTCGGCATGCCCAACAACGCGGACTGGGAGCAGCGGGTGGGACTGCTCGCCAACACTGAGTTGCTTAAGGAGTCACGGACTATCCTTACCGAGCTCCTCGGCTCGCTGCCAGCCAGGCATCCAGTATCACGGCGGGCGCGATGAGCCTGTCGGTCGCCGCATGGCGGTCACCGCTCAGCGGACACAACCCGCACCCGCTCCACATTGACGACCAGAACGACTGGATCGACACCAACTGCTACACCGATCTGTGGATCGAACTGCTCCACGGCCTCGGCGCCGACCCCTACCCCATGCTCGCTTTCACGGTCGCTATCGACTTCGAAGGAGATCAGTGGACGTTCTTCAAACCGCCCTTCGAGGACCTCGACCTGCTGTACGGCGTGGAAGTGATCGAACTGGCCGCCTATCGGTCGTTGTTCGACCACTGCGCCACACAGGTTCGCTTGGGCCGCGTCCCGGTGCTAGAGGTGGACGCTCACTACCTGAGGGACGTGCCCGGCACCTATCGGGAGCGGCACCGCAAGACGACCATTGCCGTCGTCGGCATCGACCCGGCGGCGAAGACGGCGACCTACTTGCACAATAACGGCTGCTATCTGGCCGAACCCGCCGACGCCGAGGGAATCTTCCGAACCGGGCGGCACGCGCCTGGACCCGAGACGATGCCGCCCTACATCGAGGCGGTCAGACTGTCGCGGCTGCACCGCCGCACCAGCGACGACCTCATGAGGCTGAGCACCGATTTGCTCGGACGGCACGTCGCGCGGCGAGCGGCCGACAACCCGGTGGCGCGGTTCGCCGCCACCTTCTCCCAAGAGATCGACGACCTCGCCGCGCACGGTCCAGACGCCTTCGAGGGGTACGCGTTCAGCACGCTCCGGCAGCTGGGAGCGGCGAGCGCGCTGCAGAGCCGGTACCTGCGATGGCTGACCAGGGCGCACCATGGAGCCTTCGAAGCGGCAGCCGAAGCGTGCGAACGCATCTCACAGGACGCCAAACGCCTGATCCTAAAGTCGGCTCGTGCGGCTCGGGCCGGTCGGCCGCACCGGGGCGAGGCGCTGCTCGCCTCCATGGCCGAGGCATGGGAACACTCCGAACGGTGTCTGCGAAGTGTCCTGGACGGCGAGATCCGAGGCGGAGAAGAGAGGACCTGATGACCCTGACCGACTGGCGTTATCTGGGCGCTCGCCGAGACAGCGAGGTGCTGCTTGGCGTCAACTTCGACACGGGGCAGACCGGTGCGAACCTCGCCGGCTTGGCCGCCAACCTGCCGGACCTTTCGCTCATCGAACTGGTCTTCCCACCGCCGCAGGCCGATTTCGCCGCCGCGCTGACAGTGACGGAACTAGTGCGCCGGTGGGACAACGAGTTCGCCGAGCACGGCCTGATGGCCCGAGGAGTCATCGGCTACTGCGCCGGTGGTGGCCTGGCACGCGCGATCGCCCGCGCCGCAGCGGCGGAGAGCCCCATGCCCGTCATGATCATCGACCCGAGTCCGGTCATCCCCGACACGTTCTACTGGTCGTTCCACGCCGCTACGGACTCGCTCACCGCTCAGCTCCCGCCGGGAACGGTGGGTCGGGCCAGACAGAAGGCCAAGAGCGCGCTCGCCGCGGCCGGAAGGACCACCAAGCCTCCGACGGCGCTCGCCACGACGCTGTCGCAGGAATACACCGGACTCGTTGCCGCAGCCGGTGCCCGGTTGGGGCTGCACGACACCCTCGTTCGGCAGTTGCGCACCCGCTTCGACGCCTACCTGGCCTATCTGCTGGCCTCGGCGCAGGCGTGGTCGGAGAACGAAAACCAACAGGACGGCGAGTTGGTGTTGTTGTCGAAGGAGCACGTATATGACGAAGCGGACTTCTCTCGGCACCAGCGCTTCCCGCTCGCGCGAGCCGACCTCCTCACCGACCCGACGGTCGCCGGCGTGGTGCTCGACGCGGTCGCCGAGGCCGGCCGCAGGTAACGAGCCGCACAGCACAGCTTGGAGGGGAGACGTCAAATGGCTGCAACACCCGCGGAACGTCTACCGCTGTCGGCCGCTCAGCTGGGTGTATGGTTCGCCCAGCAGGCCGACCCCGACAGCGGTGTCTATCGGATCAGCGGATACGTGGACATCGAGGGGCCGATCGACCCCGTTTCGTTCAAGCGGGCACTGCAGCATGCGCTCGACGAGGCCGAAGCGCTGCGCGCGCGGTTCGGATCGGCGGACGGCTCTCCGTGGCAGAGCATCGACCCGTCCCCCCGATGGGAGTTGACCATGGTCGACCTCACTGACCGGGAGGACCAGTTCGCCGCTGCCGAGGCATGGATGCGCGAGCGAGCCGCCGAGCCGATGGACGTTCTGTCCTGCCCGCTGTTCCGGTTCGCGCTGCTGCGGCTCGGGCTGAACCGGACCATATGGTTCCTGGTCTTCCATCACCTGATCATCGACGGTGCCGGGTGCAACCTCTTCATGCGGCGGGTCGCCTCCCTCTACACCCGGGAACTCACCGGTGAGTTACCTGAGCGGGGCCCGTTCCACCCGTTCGCGGAGTTCCTGCGCGAGGATCGCGAATACCAGGACTCACCACTGCGCATGGCCGACCGGGCGCACTGGATCGGCAGGCTGGCCAACCTGTTGGAGACCACCCGGCCCAGCAGCTGGGCGGCCGATGTCTCACCCACCGTTCTACGCCACAGCACCTGGTTTTCAGCCCCAGAGGCCAACCGGCTGCGGGCGACGGCCCGAGCAGCCGGAACGACGTGGTTCCGGCTGCTCACGGCGGCGGTGGCCGTGTACTTCGGCCGGGTGCGCGGCACCGGCGACATCGTTCTCAGCCTCTCGGCCACCGGCCGCGCGACCCCGATCAGCCGGTGGCTTCCGGCCATGGCGTCCAACGTGCTGCCGCTGCCCATTCGGATCGACGCCGAGGACACCTGGCGCAGCATCGCCGACCAGGTCAACCAGGGCTTCCGGGAACTGCGCGAGCATCAGCGCTACCGCGGCGAGGACCTGCGCCGCGAGACGATGGGGGGTGAACCCGGGCGGTTCTTCGGTCCGCTGGTCAACTTCATTCCGGTGGACCGGTCGTACGTCTTCGGCGGGCGCCGGGCGGCGGCGTATAACCTGTCCACCATGCCTGTCGACGACCTGTCGGTGGTCTGCTACGAGACACTCGACGGCGGGCTGCGCGTCGACTTCGACGCCAACCCCGTCCTGTACGGCGAGATGGAGGTCCAGGACCACCATCGCCGCTTCGCGCGGCTGCTCACCGGGATCGTCGAGGACGGTCTGGACCTGCGCCCGGCGGACCTCGACCTGTTCGACGAGGCGGAACGCCACCTGCTCCTGACCGAGTTCAACGCTACCGACCGGCCGCTGCCCGACCTCACGCTCCCCGAACTGTTCGGCAAGGTGGCCGCCGACCGGCAGGACTCTGTGGTAGTCGAGGACGACGATGGCCAGCTCACCTACCGTGAGCTCGACGAGCGGGCATCGGCCCTGGCGTGTGGGCTGGCGGCGGCCGGGGTCGGCGAGGGCACGCCGGTGGCCGTCCTGCTGCCCCGCTCGGCGCACCTGGTCACGGCCGTCCTGGCGATCGCCAAGTCCGGCGGTGTCTATGTTCCGCTGGACGCCCGCTACCCGGCGTCCCGGATGGCGATGATCGTCGAGGACGGTGGCGCCGAGGTCCTGGTGGTCGACCGTTCGACGGCCACTCACCCGTTCGTGACGAACGCCTGCCTGACCACGTTGCGCGCCGACGAACCCGGTCCGCCGGGGGTTCCGCCGCGCCCACCGGGCGACCCGTACCGGCCCGCACAGGTGATGTACACCTCCGGCTCGTCGGGGCGGCCTAAGGGCGTGGCGATCACCCACCGCAACATCGTCGCGCTCGCCATGGACCGCATGTTCGCCACCAGCGCGCACGAGCGGGTCCTGCTGCATTCCTCGCACGCCTTCGACGCCTCGACCTTCGAGATCTGGGTACCGTTGCTCACCGGCGGCCGGATCGTGGTCGCCCCGCCGGGGGAGGTCGACCCGGCCGTGCTCCGCCGCCTGGCCGACACCGGAAGGATCACCGCGCTCTGGCTGACCGCCGGGCTCTTCAGCGTGATCGCTGACGAGGAACCCGACTGCCTGCGCGGCGTGAAGCAAGTATGGACCGGCGGAGACGTCGTGTCTCCGGACGCCGTCCGCCGCGTCATGGCGGCTTGCCCGGACCTCGCCGTCGTCAACGGTTACGGGCCGACGGAGACCACCACCTTCGCGACCTGCCACCCGATCACCGAACCGCCCACGGGAGCCGTGCCCATCGGCAGGCCGATGGACAACACCCGCGTATACGTCCTCGATCGGGAACTGCGGCCGGTCATTCCTGGCACCGTCGGCGAGATTTACATCGGCGGCGCTGGTGTCGCCCAGGGTTATCTCGGTCGGCCTGAGCTCAACGCCGAGCGGTTCCTGTCCGACCTGATCCGACCGCAGGAGCTCGTGTACCGCACAGGTGATCTCGGTCGGTGGGACGACTCGGGACGGTTGTGGTTCGTCGGCCGTGTCGACGACCAGGTGAAGGTCCGCGGATTCCGGGTGGAGCCGGGTGAGATTGAGTCGGCGGCTCTCCGGCATCCCGGCATCGCGCACGCCGCCGTCGTGGCGCGCCCGGTGGGCGTGGGCGACCGTCGGCTGGTCGCCTACCTCGTGCCCGACACCGCTGCGCGCGCCGACGGAGCCGGAGACGGACACCGGGTCGACGAGTGGCGTCAAATCTACGAATCGCTGTACGGCGGGTCGCCGGACGTCACCCTGGGAGAGGACTTCACAGGCTGGAACTCCAGTTACGACGGCGAACCGATCCCGCTTGAGGAAATGTGCGAATGGCGCGACGCCACGCTGGACAGACTCGTCGCCCTGCGCCCGAAGCGGGTCCTGGAGATTGGGGTGGGCACCGGGCTTCTGCTCGCGAAGCTCGCGGCCCGATGCGAGGCGTACTGGGGCACGGACTTCTCGGCCGAAGTGATCGCTGGTCTGGAACGGCAGGTCCGCACCCGTGACAACCTCGCCTCGCGGGTGACCCTGCGCCAACAGGCCGCCTGCGATTTCGACGGACTTCCCAAAGGCTGGTTCGACACCATCGTGTTGAACTCGGTCGTCCAGTACTTCCCATCCGCGCGCTACCTATCGGAGGTGCTGCGGGGCTGTGTCGACCTGCTCGCGCCAGGGGGTTCACTGTTCATCGGAGACGTGCGCATCGCCCGTTTGCTCCGCTGCTTTCACAGCGCCGTCGGGACCCGCCGTGACGGTGGTGCCATGGCACCTGACACTCTGCGGCGGACTGTCGAGCAGAGCATCCTGCTGGAGAAGGAACTGCTGCTCGACCCGGAGTTCTTCGGGCAGACGGCCCGTAGTCTGCCGGGCGTCACAGGCATCGACATCCGGCTCAAGCGCGGCCGTCATCACAACGAACTGTCGTGCTACCGGTACGAGGTCGTACTCCATAAAGAACCTGCCAAGGTCCTCGCGTTTGACGACGTACCATCACTGACCTGGGGGCAGGATGTCGTTGACTTGGACGACCTGCGCTCTCACCTCGCGGAGCACCGCCTCGGGCAGCTTCGGGTGAGCAGCGTCCCCAACGCCCGCCTCACTGCGGATCTGAACGCCGCCTCCGATCTGTGGGGCGAATCGAGCGCCTCCGACAAGCTTCCGCCCGCGCCCGACGTGGAGGACTTCCACCAGCTCGGTGACGACCTGAGGCTGTGGACCGCCGTGACCTGGTCGCCGACCGCCGCTGGTCGGCTCGATGTTCTGTTCGCCGACCGCGACCTTGCCGCCTCAGCCGTCCCGTCGGGCACCTATCGCCTGTCATCTGACGAGGGAGAATCGGCTCCGGAAAGGCACGCTACGACCCCGGCCGACGCGGACGACCTGGCCGCACTCGTGACCTCGGTGCAGGACCTGCTGCGGGAAGAACTCCCCGACTACATGGTGCCCGCTGTGGTGATGCTCGACAGGTTGCCACTCACCGCTAACGGCAAGATCGATCGTGCCGCGCTGCCCATCCCCGTCCTCGGTGGAACCGGCCGCCCGCGCACCCCGCGGGAAGAGGTGCTGCATCACCTGTTCGCCGAGGTCCTAGGACTCCCCGAGGTCGGGGTGGACGACGGCTTCTTCGATTTGGGCGGCCAGTCCCTGCTGGCTCTCCGCCTGACCAGCAGGATCCGCAACTCCCTTGGGGTGAAACTGCCGCTCAGCGCGCTGTTCGAGACGCCGACGATCGCCGGACTCGCTGCTCGACTGCGGCCGGGCGGCAAGAGGCGGCCGAAGCTGAGTCTCGGGCAGCGCCCCGCGAGACCACCGCTTTCGTTCGCCCAGCATCAACTGTGGTACCAGTACAAAGTGGAGGGGCCGAGCTCGACTTACAATGTTCCGCTCGCAGTTCGGCTCACCGGGCGGCTCGACCTGGGAGCCCTGCGTCAGTCGCTCGCCGATGTCGTCGCACGGCACGAGCCGCTGCGCACCCTGCTGCCCGATCAGGAGGGCGAGCCCTACCAACACGTGCTGGAGCCGTCGGAGGCGATCCCACGACTCAATCTCAGAACGGTCTCGGCGGCCGACCTTCCCACGGTGATCGACGAGGCCGCGCGGTACCGTTTCGACCTGGCGACCGAACAACCGATGCGTGCCTGGCTGTTCCTCTTGGGCGAAAACGATCATCTCCTGCTGCTGGTCCTGCACCACGTCGCCTGCGACGGTTGGTCGCTGCGCCCGCTCTGCGCGGACCTCGCCACCGCGTACGCGGCGCGATCCGAAGGTGCGGTCCCGCACTGGCCGGAACTGCCCGCACAGTACGTCGACCATGCGCTCTGGCAGAACGCCCTGCTCGGCGACGGCAGGGAACCCGACGAGACCATCACTCGGCAGCGCGACTTCTGGGTCGCCAACCTCGCGGGACTACCCGACGTGCTGCCACTGCCCACCGACCGGCCGCGGACACCGACACCCTCCTACACGGGAGACGTAGAGCCGTTCACGATCGACCGTGAGCTGCACGCACGGATGCTGAGGCTGGCACGTTCACGCAAGGCCACTCTTTTTATGCTCGCGCAGACCGGCTTCGCCGCGCTCCTGAATCGACGCGGAGCCGGATGCGACATCCCCCTGGGAACACCGGTCGCGGGGCGGTCGGAGGAGACCTCCGACCTGGTCGGCTGCTTTGTCAACACCCTGGTGCTGCGCACCGACGCCTCGGGTGACCCGACCTTCGATGAACTACTGGCCCGTGTACGCCGCGCCGACCTGGCCGCCTACGACAACCAGGAGTTCCCCTTCGGTCTCGTCGTGCGGGAGGTGAACCCGGCTCGCGCCGCCGACCATCACCCACTCTTCCAAGTGGGAATGTCGCTGGTCGATGTCCCCGACCAGGTGTTAGACCTTCCCGAGCTCACCGGGGAGCTGCACTTCACGGGGGCCGGATCAGGCCGATTCGACCTGTGGCTGCTGGGCCACGACCGCCGCGGCCCGGATGGGGAACCCGTCGGGATCGACGGCTATTTCGAATACAGTGCCGACCTGTTCGAACCGGCGACCGTCCGAGGGTTCGCGGCAGAGTTCGTCCGGCTGATGCGTGCCGGCGTCGAGAATCCCGACATGCCCATCGGACATGTCGATCTGCGGTGAAGGGAACCGGCATGAGCGAGCCGCAGGCTGTGGAGCCCAGATACATCGACCTTACGGATCCCGCCAGTTTCGTTGTCAACGATATGTACGCCTACTGGCGTACACTCCGCGCCAGCACACCGGTGTACTGGCATCCGGCCGGTGCCTCCGGTCCGGGTTTCTGGGTCCTCAGCCGATACGCCGACATCATGGAGGTGTACCGGGACGGCAAACGGTTCTGCTCCCAGTACGGCAATGTCCTGACCACCCTGCTTCAGGGCGGCGACTCGGCGGCGGGCAAGATGCTCGCGGTCACCGACGGGCTCCGGCATCGCGAACTGCGCAACGTCCTCGTCAGGGCGTTTTCACCACGCACGCTCGACCGGGTGGCCGCCGCCGTGCACGCGGAGACCGGACGACGTATGGCGGAGGTGGTGCGGCACGGAGAGTTCGACTTCGCCGAGGACGTCGCCGCGACGATCCCGATGAACACGATCTGCGACCTGCTGGCGGTTCCACCGACCGACCGAGAGCACCTGTTCGGGTTGAACAAACAGGCGCTTAGCTCGGACGACCCAGAGGCTGGCTTCTCGGAGGCGTGGACGGCCCGCAACGAGATCCTCCAGTACTTCCTGGGGCTTGCTGCGGACCGACGAGCCCATCCGGGAGATGATGTCGTCAGCGCGTTGGCGAGCGCTGCGATCAACGGCCGTCCGTTGTCGGACGAGGAGATCGTCTTCAACTGCTACAGCCTGATCCTGGGCGGCGACGAGACCAGCCGCCTGTCGATGATCGGCGCGGTCCACGCGCTGGCCCACCACCCCGACCAGTGGGCGGCCCTGCGCGCGGGGACGGCCTCGATGGACACCGCGGTGGAGGAGGTGCTGCGCTGGACCAGCCCGACTATGCATTTCGGTCGCACGGCCACAGTGGACACCGTGATCGGCGGTGAGGCCGTACGCGCAGGCGACCGGATCACTCTGTGGAACACCTCGGCCAATCGTGACGAGCGCGCGTTCGACGACCCAGACCGTTTCGACCTCGGCAGACGTCCGAACCGTCACCTCACGTTTGGGCACGGCCCGCATTTCTGTCTGGGTGCCTATCTGGCCCGAGTCGAGATCACCGCGATGCTAGCCTGGTTACGTGAGTTGGTGACCGGCATCGAACTGCTTGGCGCGCCTCGCCCCATTTATTCGAACCTGCTGGGAGGCTTCAGCAGCCTCCCAGTCCGTTTCAGACCGACCACCTGACCGAGCCGCATACGGCGAGAACCGTGACTCTCCTTGTGCTGATCGAAGCCAAGCCCCGATTTTGGCCCTCCAGATGATCCTGCTGGTTAACTCAGGTTCATGAGGCCAGGGCGAGTTCGGCCAGTTCAAGGCGGGCTAGTAGTACTTCGTTAGGTTTGTTCTGGTGGGTGGTGTTCTGGCCGTGCTGCGGCGGGTATGTCGCGGTGGCAGGTGGGGCACACGCCGGTCCATGCGCGGATGAGGTCCTGGAGCGCGGCCAGGACCTGGTAGTTCGTCAAGCGGCCGCGGGCTTTCGGGTGTGGTTCTTCCGGCGGGGTTGGTAGGGCTTGCGGTCGCGGAGCATGGCGTAGATGACGTCTGAACGGCAACGGGCGAGGCAGATCAGGGCGGCGTTGTGCTTCTTGCCCTCGGCGCGCTTCTTGTCGTAGTACTCCCTGCTTTCGGGGTCGGACAGGGACGCGAACGCGGCGAGGAACATGGCCCGTTTCAGTGCCTTGTTGCCGCCCTTGGGCGGGTGTTCACCCTTGATCGAAGAACCGGAGCGGCGGGTCACCGGGGCGAGCCCGGCGTAGGCGGCGAGGTGCCCGGGGGTGGCGAAGGCGGAGATGTCGCCGATCTCCAGCAGCAGCCGTGCGGTGGTCCTGATCCCGAGCCCGGGCATGGTGATCAGGACCTTGGCGAGAGGGTGGGCATCAAGCATCGCCTCTACCTCGGCTGCGACCTGTCTGCGCTGGTCGAGCACGCTTCGTAGCGATCGCGACAGGCGGGGTAGGACGGTCTCGGCCGCGCTGGTTCCGGGGACGACGACTGTCTGGGCTTCAAGCGCGACCAGGACGTCGTCGACCATGCGGCCCGCCATGCGTGGAGCCAGTGGCCGGGCGATGGTCAGGAACTGCTCGCGTCCGGCGTCTCGCAGGCCGTTCGGGCCGCCGAAGCGTGCCAGGAGCTCCAGAGCGGCGGGATGGTGCAGGCGCGGCCCAAGCGCCCGCTCCAGCGCTGGGTGGATGGTGACGAGCAGTCCGCGGATCCGGTTGGTCACCCGGGTCGCCTCGGCGGCCAGGTCATCGTCGAATCCGACGAGAACCTCCAACTCGGCGAGGGCTTCGTCGCCGGCGTCAACACGTCGAAGTGTGTGCGGCAAGGTGCGAGCGGCGTCGGCGATGATGAACGCGTCACGGGCGTCGGTCTTGGCGTTGCCGGGGTGCAGGTCGGCCAGGCGGCGCATGGTCAGGCCGGGCAGGTAGGCGACCTGGCAGCCTTCGGTGCGAACCACGGCGACGGGCAGTGCGCCGATGGAGGCGGGCTGGTCGACCACGACGAGTACTGGCCCGTGGGTCTTGAGCTTGCCGAACAGCGCGTGCAGGCGCTGCTCGTCGTTGGGCAGGGGCTTATCGTGAAGTTTCTTGCCGCGAGGGTCCAGGGCGCAGGCGTGGTGTTCGCCCTTGCCCACGTCTAAGCCGACGAACACCGCGTAGTCGACGCTCATGCCAGTACTCCAGTTCGGGGGTTTGGCCTGGTCACAGATCTGGCGACGGCAGCCGGCATCCACGTTACGGCGAGACGATCTTCTTCGTCACAAGACAGCGCCTTGTCCCTATTAGCGGTCCACCGACGCCACCAGGCCCGGTGACAACACCCCCCGGATCATCGAAACGACAGGGGCAATCAGTCATGCCGGGCCGGGTGACCTGGCTCCCCGACTCTCATCGGGGACGATCAAAAGGTAACGGGCGTGATGACGAACACGTTGGCGATTGCGCGGGTCGGTGACTGCGACGCGCGGGTCCGCCTGCCTGAGGATGTCGGCGGCTGGCAGGCCGCTGTCGCGTCGCCGGACACGCTCGGTGTGCACAAACAGGATGCGGAGGTGCGGCTGCCGATCCTGGCGCGGCTGGCCGGAGAGGTCGCCCACCCTGAAGACCAGCAGCTGTTCACCGAGGTCGCGTCGATCGGCGGGCTTCAACACCACTCACGCCGCGGACGTGCTCACGGTTTTCCTCTTTCCTCGACGACTACGTCCGGGACGTCGTGGGCAGGCCAGATGGTTCCCGCGGCCAGCTGTGGGCCTGCTTGGAGAGGTTGTGTCGCGGGCGTAGACGCGGCCCCGCATAGGATTACGACACGTGTGTTCCCCAGGCCGCTCCCGCTGAGGCGGGGGCGGTCTTCTGGTTGGCTGCTGGTCAAGGGCATGTTGACGGTGAAAGCGAACGCGTCAGTGTTGCTTATATCGAAGATCCGCGCGACAGGTCACGCCGGTGACACGGTTGTTAACGCTCCTCAATCCTGCATGATCTAGACGTCGCCCCGGTGCTCTGACCGGCTACTGCCGGTCGGCTGCATCAGGGCTGAGGGCGCCTGCTGATTCCGGTGCGCCGCCTATCAATCGCGGCTCCCCGGTGGTCGCCGTAGAGTGGGCCGATCTGCAAGGCTGTTCCTTACGAATGGGTCGAAACTCATGGATAACGAGTTGACGTTAATGGCCGTTCACGCCCATCCCGACGATGAGGTGCTCGGCACGGGGGGTGTCTTCGCCAAGTACGCAGACGAGGGCGTCCGCACCGTCCTTGTCACCTGTACGAATGGTGAGCAGGGTGACGGCCCCGGCGGGGTGAAGCCGGGGGATCCTGGCCACGACGAGGCGGCGGTGAGCGCGCGGCGGCTGGACGAGCTTCGCGAGTCCGTGGCTCATCTAGGGATCGACCACTTGGAGTTGCTCGGCTACCGCGACTCGGGCATGGTCGGCTGGGCCGCCAATAAGGCACTGGATTCCTTCGCTAACATTCCGTTCGAGCAGGCCGTGGGCCGGCTCGTCGCGCTGATGGAGCGCTATCGCCCGCAGGTCGTCGTCACCTATGACGAGAACGGCGGCTACGGCCATCCCGACCACATCCAGGCTCACCGGATCGCGGTCGCCGCGACCGAGGCCAGCGGGATTCCCGGCAAGCTCTACTACACGGCGGTGCCCCGCGAGCGGATCGCCGAGATGTTCGCCTATCTCCGCTCGACCGGTGCCGCCCCCGAGGACCTGGAGCTTCCCGACGACTTCGGCGTCCCCGAGGAGCAGATCACCACCGTGGTCGACGTGGCGGACCAGGTGGAGCGCAAGCGCAAGGCGCTGGAGGCGCACGCGAGCCAGGGCGAGAACATCTTCCTGCTGCGCATGCCCGCCGAGGCCCAGCACCGGGCGTTCGCGCAGGAGTCCTTCATCCGCCGGCTCAACCGCGTCCCGGCCGCAGCCGACCGTGAGGACGACCTCTTCGACGGTCTCCGTTAGCGCGCCGGCCGGAAACGTTCACCCGGTCGAGTGACCCTCGATCTCCAGCCGCGGGCTCGGCCGGAGCGACTGTCGCGGAACCGGCGAGGATTCGGGGTCTCCGCCAGCCACGCTCCGGTACCGAAGTCGAGAAAAGCCTGGTTCGCCACTGGTCATCACCTTTACGATCTTTTCGCTGGTGAGCAACCGTGGAAACCCAGGGGAGTAAACGGTTATGCGGGATCGACGGCTCCTCGTGCTGGCCGCCTCGGCGGTCGCGATCGTCGCCTTCGGCGTGTACGGGGTGATGGCGGCACCGGGGGCCGTGGTGGCCTCGCCGTCGCCGCGGTCCACGCCCACCGAGGAGCCGCGGCCCGACCCGAGGCTGACCCTGTCCGATCCGGCACCGGTCACACCGACCCCGGTCGCACCGAACCCGCAGGACGGTCCCGCGCAGGCCGGGGCGAGATACCTCACCGCCTGGCAGGCCGGTGACCTCGCCGCCATGGCGGACCTGGTCGCCGACCCCCCGGCCGACTTCGCCGACCGGCACCGCAGGTTCGACGCCGACCTGCGGGCCTCGTTGTCCTCCCTCGCCCCCGGCGAGCTGCACCGTGAAAGCGAGGCGGCCGAGTTGTCCTTCACCGGGGTGAGGGAGGTCGCGGGGCTGGGCCGCTGGCCGTTCACCTCGGTCCTGCGCCTGGTGATGCGGGCGGACACCTGGAAGGTGCTCTGGAGTCCGGAGACGATGCACCCGGCGCTCAAGGACGGCGGGCGCCTGGTGCTGAAGGAGACGGAGGTCCGGCGCCCGGCCACGCTGACCCGCGAGGGGGTGCCGTTCCCCCGCGACAGCAGGGCGGGCGACTACTTCACCGGGCTGGGCGACACGGTCCTCGATGTGAAGCTGGAGGAGGAGAGCTCCGGCCGGGTGCTGCTGGCCTCCCCGCCCCGGCCGCCCTCGGGGAGGAAGACCACGATCTCCCAGCCGGTCCAGGCCGCCGCCGCCCGCGCCCTGGACGGTGTCGGGCAGCCCGCCGCGATCGTGGCGGTGGACATCAAGACGGGCCAGGTGCGCGCGGTGGCGGACGGGCTGGGCCGCATGGAGGCGTTCAACGGCCTCTACCCGCCGGGCTCGACGTTCAAGGTGGTGACCGCGGCCGCGCTGCTGCACAACGGCATGACTCCGGAGTCGCAGATGGCCTGCCCGGCGGGCTACACGATTCCGAACGGCCGGAGTTTCACCGACTCCGACGGTGTCGACCACGGCACCGTGAGCCTCACCACGGCCTTCGCGCTCTCCTGCAACACCACCTTCGCCCAGCAGGCGTACGAGCGGCTGCGCGACGACCGGTTGCGTGCCGAGGCGGCGGACCGGTTCGGGTTCCGGGAGAAGCCGGGGCTGAGCTCCTGCCGGATCCAGCCGTACGAGAGCACGGACCAGCTGGGTTCCGACGCCATCGGCCAGAACTCGGTGCAGGCCAGCCCGCTCTGCATGGCCGAGGTCGCCGCCGCGGTCGCGAGCGGCGTGTGGAGACCCGCGATCACGACCGCCGAGCCCCCCGCGGACTCGCCGTCGCCGGTGCCGCTGGGCGATGAGGTGGCCTCGGGCCTGCGGACGATGATGGGCGCCGTGGTCAGCCGGGGTACGGCCGCCGGGGCGGGCCTCCCGCCGGACACCGCCGGTAAGACCGGTACCGCCGAGGTCGAGAACGGAGAGGACCACGCCTGGTTCATCGGCTACCGGGGCTCCCTGGCCTTCGCGGTGTTCGTCCGGCACGGCGGAGCCGGGGGCGCGATCGCGGCGCCGATCGCCGCGAGGTTCCTGAACGCCCTTTGACGACAGAGGCGGCAACCGGCCATGGGCGGAGAACGGGCTAACGTACGGAGGGTGTATGTGAAGATCTGCGGGCTGCGTGAGCCCGGACATGTGGCGGCCGCCGTCG
>NZ_JBEXUE010000036.1:0-37239 GCF_040614275.1 Streptosporangium sp. NPDC006013 | reverse complement strand
TGAGCACCAGGGAGGCGATGAGCAGGCGGCGGTCGCCGGTGACGGCGCCCAGGCGGTCGTAGCGGATCTTGGCCAGCACCGGATACATCATCAGCAGCAGGCCCAGCGCGATCGGCAGCGAGATCTCGCCGATCTTGACCGCCTCCAGCGCGGAGTTCAGTCCGGGCACCAGGCGCCCCAGCAGCAGCCCGCCGGCCATCGCCAGCCCGATCCAGACGGGCAGGAAGCGGTCCAGGACCGACAAGGCGCCGATCACGCCCGGCTGACTCGCCGGGGCGGGCGCGGGGGCGCGGCTGGACGGTGAGGATGACATGGGTTTTCCTTCGCGGTCGGTCAGGCCGTGGCCGGGACATCGATCAGGGCCGACAGCTCACCGAGGGTCTCGGGGACCAGCCGGTAGTACACCCAGGAGGCACGCCGCTCCGAAACCAGCAGCCCGACCTCTTTGAGCACCTTCAGGTGATGGCTGATGGTGGGCTGGGAGAGGTCGAAGGCGGCGGTGATGTCGCACACACACGCCTCTCCGCCGCCGTGGCTGGCCACGATCGACACGATCCGCAGCCGCACCGGGTCGCCCAAGGCCTTGAACACCCGCGCCACGGCGGCGGCCTGCCCGGCGTTCAGCGGCTCACGCGTCAGCGGCGAACTGCACCCCAGAAGTTCCAGCGGCTCCACCGGACCCCCTCTCTTTGCATAGAAGTCTGTCGAAGTAGGCCTTCACCTATATTGACATACATCTATTCATGCTCGGTGTGGCGGGGACGCTCATCGGGTGGCGGGCACGTCGAGGTCGGCCAGCAGGGCGCGCACCCGCCGCTCGATCTCCTCACGGATCGGACGCACCTCCTCGACGCTCTTGCCCGCCGGGTCCTCCAGCTCCCAGTCCAGGTAGCGCTTGCCGGGAAAGATCGGGCAGGCGTCCCCGCAGCCCATGGTGACCACGACGTCGGCGGCCCGGACGATCTCCTCGGTCCACGGCTTGGGAAACTCCCGGGAGATGTCGATGCCGGCCTCGGCCATCGAGGCGATCGCGGACGGGTTGACCTCGACGGTGAACTCCGAGCCGCCGGACCAGGCGACCGCGTGCTCACCGGCCAGATGCTGGAAGAAGCCCAGCGCCATCTGGGAGCGGCCGGCGTTGTGCACGCACAAGAACAGCACGATCGGCCGCCCGTCGCTTTTGCCCTCGACGCGGGCCAGGGCGTGCAGGCGCTGGCGGGTGAACCGCTCGGCCAGCAGTGGCAGGAAGTTGGCCACGACGGCGCGGGTGGCGAACTGGTCGTAGCTGGTGTGCAGGAACCGCTCGATCGTCTCGACCGAGAAGGTGCCGGTGAACTCCTCGCCCAGCCGGCGGGCCGCGGTGGCCAGGGCCAGTTGCTGGTCGATGGTCAGGTCGTCGCGCTTGTCGGTGCTGGTCATCAGTTGCTCCCGGAGCGTCCGCCACCTGTATCGATGGAAGTCTAATTTGATAGATTCCGATATTGACATGCATCGATACAAGGGGGAACGAACAGCAGGTGAACAACCGATGTGATCTGGGAATCGGGACCCGGTAATCCCACAGCCGCGGACTGGGGCAAAGGAGCCGGGACGCAGCGGTGTCAGCCCAGGCCTTGGGATGGTTACGGCAGCGGGGCGAAAGGGTGTTTTCAGGTCGCGAGTGAGGCGGCCAGGTCAGCAGGTACGGTCATGGGCTGAGTGAGACCGACCCGGACGTGGCCGGTGTTGCCCTCCAGATAGCGGCCCAGCGCCGAGCCGGGCGCCGCCACGATGATCCGCACCACCTGGCCGAACGCTTCGCGCCGGTCGCGCCGGCGCACCGCCAAGGCGAGCATCGCCACATGAGTGCGGGTGTGTGGCCACGGCCAGGGCTGAGACAAGATGTGCGCGCGCTCCAGATGTCGCCGGCGGGCCTTGGCATCGGTGGTGGTGCGGGCGGCGCGCATCTCGGTCAGGTGGGCGGCCCGCACGGCGGCGGTCATCCGGCGGCGGTTCACAGAATGTCCCTCCGGTTGGTGTGGCAGTAGCCGTCGGCATGGTCTGCGGCGGGGCGGCAGGGCTCAGCGCGGGCGGGCCGGATCACGCAGCAGGCGGGCGGAGTTGGCCAGGATGCCCAGGTCGGGCAGCGATTGGGCGGCGGCCGCGAGCATCATCGGCAGCAGGCCGAACGCGGCCAGGGACAGGCCGAGCGCGTTGTAGCCGGCGGTGAAGCCGATGTTGAGCCGGATCACTCGGGCGGTGCGGCGGGCCAGGCGAACCGCCTGAGGGACCAGCATCCAATCCTCGCGCATCAGTGCGATGTGCGCGGCCTCGATGGCGATGTCACTACCGGCGGCGCCCATCGCGATGCCGACGTCCGCCTGGGCGAGGGCGGGGGCGTCGTTGACGCCGTCGCCCACCATCACCACCCGGTGCCCGGCCGCCTGGTAGCGGCGCACGATGGCGATCTTGTCCTCGGGTAGCAAATCGGCCTGGAAGGCGATGCCCAACTGGTCGGCCACGGCGGCGGCGGTCGGGGTGTGGTCGCCGGTGAGCAGCTCGACCCGGGTCAGGCCCAGACCTCGTAGCTCGGCCAGGGCGGCGGGAATCTCCGGGCGCAGCGTGTCGGCGGCCGCGAGCACGCCCAGCAGGTGGTCGTCGGCGGTAACCAGGAGCAGGGTCTTGCCCGCCTCGGCCAGCGCCCGCACCTGAGGATGATCGGCGGCCTCGGCGACCAGGCGCAGCCCGCCCACCGCGACCGTGCGGCCCTGTACGGTGGCGCGGACGCCCCGGCCGGGCAGGGCCGCGAAGTCGGCGGGCTCGCCCAGCACCGCCCCGCGTTCGTGGGCGGCGGCGCGCACGGCTTCGGCCAGTGGGTGCTCGGAGTAGCGTTCGGCGGTGGCGGCCAGAGCCAGCAGGTCGGCCTCGGTGCCGCCGCCCAGGGGAAGGACGTCGGTGATGCGGGGCCGACCCAGGGTCAGCGTGCCGGTCTTGTCGATCAGCAGTACGTCTGCCTTGGCCAGGGCTTCCAGATAGCGGCCACCCTTGATGAGCAGCCCGCCTCTGGCGGCGGCGCCGACCGAGGCCAGCACGGCGACCGGGGTGGCCATCGCGAAGGAGCAGGAGCAGGCGACGACCAGCACGGCGGCGGTGGCCAGCACGTCGCGGCTGAGGATGAAGGTCAGGGCGGCGACAGCCAGCACCACGGGCAGGTAGTAGGCGGAGAACCGGTCGGCGATGCGCTGAACGGGGGCCCGGCTGGTTTCGGCCTGCTCCACCAGCGTGACCACCTTGCCGAAGGTCGAGTGCTCGCCGGCCGCGCTGGTGCGCACGCGCAGGCTGCCCAGGGCGGCGAAGGAGGCGGCGTAGACGGTGGCGCCGGGGCCCGCCTCGACGGGCATCGGCTCGCCGGTGATGGCGGCCTGGTCGACGGTGGCCCTCCCGGCGATCACCACGCCGTCGACCGGGATCTGCTCACCCGGCCGCACGACCACCACATCATTGGGCCGTACCTGCTCGATCGCGACCTCGACCTCGGTGCCCTCGCGCTCGATGCGCGCGGTGGCCGGGGCGAGCGCGGCCAGTTCGCGCACGGCTTTGCGGGCGCGTTCGGTGGTGAAGCGTTCCGCGTAGGAGGCGGTGTGCATGAACAGCACCACCACCGCGGCGACCGGCCACTCGCCCACGATGAGCGCGGCGGCCACGCCGACCGTCATCAGCGTGTGCGAGGTGACCTTGCGCCGCCAGGCCGCCCGCGCCACCCCGGCGAAGATCGGAAAGCCGCCGATCAGCACCACCGCCAGCCCGATCGGGTAGGGCACCTGGTCGGTGAGCGTCTCGAACAGGCCCAGCCACTCCCCGGCGACCACGACCAGCAGCACCAGACCCACCACGACGGCGAACAGGGTGAGCACCGGGCGGGCGAACGCCAGCCGGGACGCGCTACCTGGGGCGGCCGCCGGGACCGTGCAGCCGTCATCGCAGCACCCGCCGCTCACCTCGGGCAGCGTCAACGGCTCGCGCCCCGGCTTGGTCTCAGCGACGGGCGCCGAAGATGCGGCGTCGGATCGGCCGGTACGGGCGCTCACGCCGGCACCTGGCCCGCATCGCCGCGGGCGGGCAGTGCGTAGG
The DNA here is from genome assembly GCF_040614275.1 of Streptosporangium sp. NPDC006013. Classification (NCBI taxonomy): domain Bacteria; kingdom Bacillati; phylum Actinomycetota; class Actinomycetes; order Streptosporangiales; family Streptosporangiaceae; genus Streptosporangium; species Streptosporangium sp. NPDC006013. Next base: position 33,129 of record NZ_JBEXUE010000036.1, on the reverse strand, counting down.
CCGGGCACAGGGCGACGGCCTGGTCGGTCGCCTCCAGCAGCTGCTCGGCCGTACGCAGCAGGTCCAGCAGGTCGGGGGTCGCGATGAAGTAGAACGACTGGCGTCCCTCGGCCCGGTAGTCCACCAGCCGGCAATCGCGCAGGCAGGCCAGGTGTTTGGAGGCCGTCGACTGCGCCAGGCCCAGCTCGCGGGTCAGGTCCACCACCCGGGCCTCGCCGCGTGCCAGCCGCTGCACGATCGACAATCGCACCGGGTCGGCAAGTGAGTGAAACAGCGCGGCCGCCGGGGCCAGCCCGTCCACCGGAGTCATTCCACAATCAGAATCAATCGTCATATCGTGATGATATTAAATATTTGTGATCCGTCAATAGAGGGGTGGCCCGGCCACCATCGCCAGGGCGCTGATGGGGCCGGCGAGCAGGCTGCCACCGCCGATACCAGCCAGATGACCCCGTCAGGGGCCGCGCCGACCGCCGATCCGGCAGGCGGGGCGGGGCGGGTCAGGCCAGAGCCTGGACGGCGTACATGCCGGCCACGGCGATGGCCAGGCCCCCCAGCAGCAGCCGCAGACCAGTCTCGGGCAGGCGAGGCTGTAGGTGCGCCCCCACATATCCGCCGATCAGCCCGCCCAGGCCGCACACCAGCCCCAGCGCCCACTCCGGCGCGATGTCGCCGGAGGTGGTCAACGACAAGACGGCGTAGGTGAGCGCCCCGGCGATCGAGGTCACGAACGTGGAGGCCAGCGCGGCGGGCGCGACGACGGCGACCGGAAGCCCCCGCCCCGCGAGGATCGGCCCGAGCAGGGAGCCGCCGCCGATGCCGTACATGCCGCCCACCGCACCCACTATCACCGCGAGCAGGCCGATGGCGCGACGCGACGGCGGGGACGCGGCGGCCGGGCCGCGTGGCGGGCGCAGCGTGCGCGCACACAGCCACACCCCGAGCGGGAAGAGCAGACAGGCGACCAGGAGGCGGAACACCTGGGGGCCGGGGAGCACGAAGATCCGCAGCAGCGCGCCGACGACGACGCCGGGCAGGGTGCCCAGGACGAGCAGGCGCGTCAGCGGGCCGCCCAGATGGCCGCGCCGCCGGTAGCGCAGCAGCGCGCCGGGGCCGGCCACCACGTTGAACAGCAGGTTGGTGGGCGTCACCGCAGGGTTCGGCACACTCAGCACGCTGAGCTGGAAGGGAAGCAGGAACACCGCGCCGGACACCCCGACCGGTGTGGTCACCACCGCGATCAACAGCCCTGCGGTGAACCCGAGCAGCCCCTGCCACCAGCTCACTGGTGCACCATCCTCTTGTCGGTAGTTGAGAGACTGCCGATGCACCCGAGGTGCCGCCGGGTCACCGCCCGGCTTGCTCGACCGGTTGAGGTCCAGCGTGAGTTCCGCGGGATCCGGCGGTTACCCGGGGTGTGCCGACCGTCTACAGGCGGCGGGGCCGCGCCCCGCCTGCCATGCACGAGCGCATCGGAAAGACCCAAGAGACCCACACGTAGCGCGCCAGTCAGACCGTGGAGATATTCGCGCCTTGGTCTCGGGGGCGGGTGTCTTCTCTGACATCCGGCCAGTATGACCTACCTATTGGGTAGGTTTTGTGGCCACCTTCTCCCGCCCTGGACCTGCCCGACGACCTCCTGTCCGCCTTTCCCGCCCACCGCAGCGAGATCCGCATCGGCTACGCGCGCCTCTCCGCCGGCTCGCAGAACATCAAGCGCCAGACCGACGCCCTGACCACCACCGGATGCCGACACGTGTTCGCCGACAAGAAGTCCGGCAAGACCGCCGAGCGGCCCGAGCTGAAGGCCTGCCACGGCTTCCTGACCGCCGGCGACACCCTGGTGCTGCCGTCCCTGGACCGCTACGGCCGCTCCCTGCACGACCTGATCCCCATGGTCGGCGAGTTGCGCCGCCGCGAGATCGGCTTCACCTCGCTGTACGAAAGCCTCGACACCACCCGGGCGGCTGGCTGGTCTTCCACCTATGTCGGCCTCGATGTGGCCGCGATGGACTACAACGCCGCGGCAGCCGCCTACGCGCACGGCAGGAGCGGCATGGACGAGCAACCCGCTCCCTTTCATCCTTCCTACGAGGATCGCGGGCCCAGCGCACCGGACCGCATGTTCACCGCCGTGGCACCCGTGACGACCCAGCACCTGATCAGCGCCTGGAATGAGTACCTGACCGGCCACCGCAGCGCCCGTCCCGCCGTCGTTCATCTGCACCACCTGAGCCACCTGCAGATCGCGGTCCGTAGCGCCTACCAAGGCATCCCGGTCATCACGACCTTCCATGGCACCGATCTCAAGCTCCTCGATCAGGCCCAGCAGATCACCCGGTTCGCCGACCGCCTCGGCGTATCACTCAGCACCCTGGGTGATGCCTGTCATGACAATGACCCCGAACGGAAGCGGATGGTTCTGGACCGGCTCCTTCGGGACGCTGACCTCACCGAGGAGGAGCTCGCGCACGTCCACACGAAGGACTGGAGGTTGTGGCAGTACGCCGATCTGTGGAGCAGGCAGATGCACTGGTACGCCCGCAATGCCGGCCGGATCGCCGTGGTCTCCGACAGTGACCGCGTCGAGGTGAATCGCCTGCTGGACATTCCGGAGGACGACATCACGGTGGTACCCAACGGCGTGGACACCACACGCTTCGTGCCGCAGCACCTCGATGACAACCAGCGCCTGGCGCGGCTGCGCCGCTGGCTGGTCGACGACCCACGTGGATGGGCGCCCGGTCAGGAACCCGCCAGCATCCGCTACACCGCGAGCGATCTCGGCAGGATGGTCGACGCGAGTGGAGCACTGCGGCCCGTGTTGCTGTGGATCGGCCGGTTCCAGCAGGTCAAACGGCTCAACGTCCTGCTTGAAGCGTTCACCGAGATCCTGAAGACCGCAGACCCGGCGCCTGTCCTGCTGCTGTGGGGCGGTTACCCAGGCGAAGCGGAAGGCGAGCACCCGCTGACCGCAGCTCGACGTCTCGGAATCGACGATCACGTCTACTTCATCGGCTGGCGCGACCATGACGAGCTTCCCGACGGTCTCAACTGCGCCGATCTCATGGTCGCCCCCGCCGTCAACGAGAGCTTCGGCATGGTCTACATCGAGGCCGCCGCCTGCGGCACGCCGCCGATCGCGACGAACACGGGAGGTCCAGCGGGCATCATCACCGGTTGCGGCAGTCGTGCCGGCGGCTGGCTCGTGAAGCCCGACAACGTCACCGATCTGGTCGAGACTCTTTCCGCGGCCCTGGCTGACCCCGCGGAGCGAGCCCGGCGGGCGGCCAACGCGGCGCGGCACATACACCGCTCCTACAGCTGGGCTGCCGTGGCCGACCGCTACCAGCGGTTGTACGAGGAAGCCGCGCACGGCAGACGCGGGTGAGCACCACGGGAGCCGCTCCTACCGTGCCACTCGGATTTACGTTAACGACAAGCGATCTGAACATGGCTACAAAGCAACAGCCCAGTTAGAAGGCGCTGTACGATCACGCTGGCATGGCCTTCCAGCCTTCCAGCCTTCGAGGCGGCCGGCGGCGACATGCCTGTCCTTCGCCCGGTTCCCCGCTGATGAGAGAGGTACGCATGCCGTACGAGGACCACGGGGCTCTCATCTCGCCCGCGAATGTGAGAATCGGAGTGGTCATCCTCACGATGGGCGACCGGCCGGCCGAACTCACCGCGCTCCTGGACTCCGTCGAGGCGCAATCCGGGCCGACGATGCGGACCGTGGTCGTCGGCAACGGCACCCGGCTGGGGCGACTGCCTGCAGGAGTCGAGGGCCTGGAACTGCCGGAGAATCGGGGAATCTCCGGCGGACGCAACGCCGCGCTCGCCGTTCTCCGCGACCATGGGGACATCGACGTCGTCATGTATCTGGATGACGACGGGCTCCTGCCGCGTTCCGACACCGCCGACACGATTCGCCGCCTGTTCGCTCACAGCTCCGACTTGGGCATCGTCAGTTTCCGCATTGCGGATGAGACCGGCTATACGCAGCGCCGCCACGTTCCCCGGCTCCGTACCGGTCAACCGCTGCGTGCCTCGGAGGTCACCACGTTCCTCGGCGGCGGAAACGCCATCCGCATGGCGGTGGTGGACGATATCGGTACCTGGCCGGAGTCGTTCTTCTACGCGCACGAGGAAACCGACGTGGCGTGGCGGGCGCTGGACGCGGGCTGGCGCATCGAATACCGCCCCGAGCTGGTGTTGCAGCACCCTCGGACCTCTCCGACACGCCATGCCGTGTACTTCCGTATGGTCGCCCGCAACCGCGTCTGGCTGGCCAGACGCCACCTGCCCGCAGCTCTGATACCGATCTACCTTGCCACTTGGACCGTGATTACCGTCGTCCGCAGACCTCCTTTGGCCGGGCTCCGAGCGTGGGGCAGCGGGTTCATCGAAGGGTGTACCACATCGTGTGGAAATCGCCGCCCGATGCGGTGGAGCACGGTCTGGCGCATGGCACGCTTGGGACGTCCGCCGCTGATTTGAGGAGTTCCGGCCGAGGCGGCAAGGACGGTCGGCCGATACCGGTGTCAACGGCGTATCCGGAAAGCTCTGCGAACGGACCCGTAAGGCCCGCTTATGCCGCTCACGGAGCGTCTCTTTCTTTGTCCCCTGTACGAACCATGAGCTATTGATCCACTCTTATGCGGCTTCCGTACCGAGGTAGCCTCGGGGACCATCTGGGCCGGGATCCTGTGCTCGGGTTCAGGCAAGAGCCAGGACGGCAGGAGGAACGGCTGCTCGGCTTGCTGAGCTGACAGGTCCCCGCAGGTTATTGAGCAAGTCTGACCCTTGGCCGTTGTGCAGACCTGCGTGATACACCTGCTGCGCGTCCCCTTCAGCTACGTCGCCCGCCGGCACAGGGACGCCAGGGCCAAGGCGCTACGGCCATCTACACCACACCGATCGAGACTACGGAGGATCAGCAGCCAAGTAATGCAGCATGACGTGTGTCACCCGGTTTGACATCTACTGCCCGAGTGCCACGGAAGGTTTTTCTTTACCCGCGCTTCTTGATCGCCTTATGATCTGAGGTGCTTTGTCCATGAGACAAGCTGCGTGCGCTATACAGGCGAGTACGCGGGCCGTGTTCCCCACGGGTCGAAACCAGTTCACCCAGGTGATCTATGCCCTGACCGGCGTTGGTTCAGGGCTCTGGGTGATCAAGGTCGAGCGAAGGGGAACATGTGAGCGAGGCCACTCATCGAGCGCTTTTGGTCATCATCGCGGTGCTCGTCGGTGTGATCATCAGTTTGATCGCGGGTATTTTGTCGACCGCGGGAGGGGCCGTGGTCTCCTCGGCCATCCTGCTGGGTGGCGCCGCTTTCGCAGGTGCCGTGACACTTCTACTTGCGATCTTTTACGCACTCAAGCTGCTGTGACAAACGCCTGAGCCACTGTAGGGCGACCAGGTACCGGCCGGAATCTAACATGCTCCGCAATGCCCCCCACGGGTCCGCGTGAAATGGGGCGCTCTGCTTTCGGTGCCGAACTTGATCAAACCCTTTTTGATCAAGTTCGGCACCCGTCCAAGGCCGTCTCCCTGCCGAATCTCCGCCCGAGCCGTTCGTGCTCAGGCGACCTCGACCATCTGCTCGATGTCGTCCAGCGGGCGCAGCTCGTCGGCGTAGCTGACCGAGACGCGGCGCATCACGCCGCTGTCGCTGATCGAGTACTGGCCCAGGCGCCAGAGCGGCGGCGAGTAGGCGTGGATCGAGACGCTGCCGTGCACCGCGCCGTTCAGCCGGTGGATGTGGTCGGGGCCGAAGGAGAAGGACTCACCCTCGGAGATCATGGTCTCCAGGTGCTCGCCGCCGATCCGGGGGTTGCACTCCAGAAGCGTCCCGGCCACCACCCGGACCGCGCCGGAGGAGGTGTCGTGGTCGTGCCAGCCGGTGTCGTCCTCGGGCCGCCAGCACAGCAGCCAGATGTCGACGTGGGAGTCACGGTAGAGGGAGGCGTAGTGGCGGCCCCCCTCCTCGGGGAACTCGACCTGCTCCTCCCACCGGGAGGGGTCGGCGGCCAGCTCGTTGACCAGGTCGAGCAGCTCGCGCCGGTCGAGGGCGCGGGCGGGCAGGGCCTCGTAGCTCATGAGGACTCACCGCCGGACGGCTTGGAGCCGTGGCTGTTCACTCGCCTGGCGATCTCGCCGTTCGGGGCCGTCGTCGCCGGGAGCGCACAGCTCTCACGGCCCTGGGACTGGTTCACTAACGCGACTCCTTTCGATTCAGCAGACGGTTGGGATTGGTGACCGCGATGGCGTGCCAAGCGGCGTCGCCGAGCCCCGGGTCCGGGGCGGCGGCATAGGGCTGGTCGGAACCGCTGACCACGACGTCGACGCCGAGCTCGCGGATGATCGCGTCGATGGCGCGCGGGCCGTAGGAGGAGGTCTCCAGGAAGATGTCGGGGTCGACCTGCCCCCGGCCCTCCCCGCCGCGGTTGGCCAGGCGCTCGGAGTGGAGCGGGGCCAGCCCGGCGAGCAGCGAGAAGCAGACCCGCAGGCGGGGATGGCGGGCCCGGCCGAAGGCGGCGAAGGCGTACCAGGCGGCGTGCATCTGCTGCACGTACGGCACGACGGCGGGCCACCAGCCGGGCACCCCGGCCCCCTCGGGTTCCTCGGCCTCGGGGGCGGGGCCGGGGTGCACGAAGAGCGGCAGGTCGCGCTCGGTGAGCGCGTCGAGCAGCGGGGCGACCCTGGCCAGGCCCGCGGCGTCGCGCACGGCGGTCGCGGGCAGCTGGAGCCCGGCGAACCTCCGCCCCGCATACCGGGTGTCGAGGCTGCCGGCGAGCCTGTCCGGATCGATCTCGCTGAGGCAGGTCGCCGCCCAGGCGCCGAACGGCACGGGCAGGGCGAGGGCGTCCTCGTGGTAGGCGTCGATGATCGGCCAGGCGTCCTCGGGCGGCAGCGACTCGATGCCGAGCGGGCTGGACAGCGACACCAGGGCCAGGGCGAGGTCCGAGTTCAGCGCGAGGCGCGCGGCGAGGTCGTGGTCCGCGGGGTTGACCTCGTAGGGGGGCTCGCCGTCCGTGTGGAGGGTCCAGCCGTCGAGGCGAGGGGCGGCCGTGCGGCGCCTGAGCGCGTCGACGAACGCGGGCGTCCACAGATGCTGGTGAACGTCGACGGTCACAACCGTCCTCCTCCCGGACTATCGAGGTATTCCCTACCTACAATATAGGTAACTGCCCTCACCATGGTACATCCAACAGTGACACGGTTCAGTGAACCGTTTCAGTGAACCGTTTCACCTACTATTGTGTCAATACCTCCGGAAAGATGTGATCCGCCCTGGAGCGCGCTCCCAGAGGTCCTGAGGAATAGGCTGGTCCGATGCCCCAGCCTCGGAAACGAGCGACCATACGTGAGGTGGCGAAGGCCACCGGCCTGTCACCCGCCGCCGTCTCGTACGCGCTGCGCGGCATGCAGGTCTCGGAGGAGACCATCGAGCGGGTGCGCCAGGCCGCGGCCGAGCTCGGCTACGAGGCCGATCCCATCGCCCGCGCGCTGGCCAGCGGCAGAACCGGCATGATCGGCCTGCTCTGCGGCTCGCTGGAGGATCTCTGGCAGCAGGCGCTGGCCGTCGGTATCGGCCGCGCGCTCAAGGACAACGACCGCTACGCCCTGATCCTGGACGCCGCGGGTGACCCCGCCAGGGAGCACACGCTCGCCAGGCAGCTCCGCGACCAGCGGGTGGACGCGTTGATCGTGCAGCCGGTCGACCCCGCGGCACCGCTCTGGGCCGAGCTGTGCGAGGGGTTGCCGGTGGTGTCGATCGGTGACGCGCTGGCCGGAGCGCGCGCCGCGGGCGAGGTCGTCTTCGACAACAGGGCCGGGGTGACCCTGGCCCTGGAACACCTGCGCGAGCGGGGGCACCGGCGCCTGGCCGTCCTCACCTCGACCAGGGCCAGCACCCCCGACAGACCCGCCGACGTGCACGTCATGGCCGAGGCCGGGCGGCTGGATCTGGACATCGAGCTGGTCACCGCCCCGCAGTCGCCGGCGTCCGCCACCAGGGTCGCCGGCGAGATGCTCGACGCCGGGCACCGGGCGTTCTTCTGCTTCGCCGACTCGATCGCCTACGGCGTCTACGCGGCTTCGGCCGAACGGGGGCTGGCCATCCCGTCGGAGGTGTCGGTGATGGGCTACGACGACCACCCCATGTCGGGTCTGCTCACCCCCGGGCTGACCACCGTCGACTGGGACATCGACGGCATCGTCCGCGCCGCCGTCCGGATGGTGGTGGCCGCCGCCGACGGCAACCCGCGCCGCCGCCGCATCGTCCAGGCCCCCCAGCTCCACGAGCGCGGCTCGGTCGGCTGACCGGCGGGGAGTCAGCGAACGGCGAGGCCGGGCAGGAGCCCGCGTGCCACGTCGAGGTCGGCGTCCAGCGGGCGGTCGTCCAGCGCGGGATCGAGGGGCAGGTCGCAGGGGACGCCGCGCAGGCGCAGGGTCCGTACGGAGGCCACCAGCTCGCAGGCCAGGACGATCTCCAGCGGCTCGACGGCGGCGAGCGCGGAGCGGGCCGCCTGCGGGGTGAAGCTCGCGTGGTCCTCGGTCCCCAGGGAGAGCACGGCGCCGCCCAGGGTGACGGGGGCGGCCAGATGGCGCAGCTCGGCCAGGGCGGAGTGCGCGACGTATTCGAGGATCATCACCCCGGAGCCGCCGGGGCGCTCGGCGAGGAAGGGGAGCAGCCCCGTGTGGGCTGGGTCGTTCAGGGTGGTGAGCCTGGCGGCGCTCACCGTCGCGGTCTGCACGAGCGCGGCCCGCAGGGCGTCGAGGGCGAGCGCGACCCGCGCCGAGTGGAAGTTGCCGTTGTGCCAGGCCCGGCCGTCGGCGATCAACGGGTTCTCCGGGGCCGCGTTCATCTCCTCGGCGACGGTCCGCTCCGCGTGGCGAAGAGCGTCGAGGGTGGCCCCGTGGACCTGCGGGAAGGCGCGGTAGCCGTACGGGTCCTGCACGCGGCGCGGGCTGGTGGCGCCGACCAGGTCGCGCAGCTCGGCCGCGACCGAGGTCTGCTCGGGGCCGCGCTGCACGACGGGGGAGAGCGGTTCCAGCGAGGCCTCGACGGCCAGGAAGGAGCGGGCCGCGACCGCGGTGGCGGCGGACAGCAGGACTCCCAGGCGATGGCAGGCCAGTGCCGCGTCCGCCAGGGTCGCCGCACCCGAGCTGATGAAAGGCAGCGCGTCACCGGCGGCGAGCGCGAACCGGGGTACGGGCTCGTCGGCCCGCGTTCCGGCGGGGGGCCCGGTCTGTGCGCCCTCGGTTCGTGCGCCCTCGGTCTGTGCGCTCCTGGAGGGAGGTCTCCAGGCAAGCTCGCCCACCAGGCAGAGCGCGGTGGTGGCCAGGGCGGTGAGGTCGCCGGTGCCGATGGCGCCGTAGGTGCGGATAGGCGGGGTCAGGCCCCGGTTGACGGCGGCGGCGAGTACCGGCAGGAGTGCGGGGTCGACCCCCGAGCCGCCGGCGAGCAGTTGGTTGAGGCGGACGACGAGGGTGGCGCGGGCACGGAACTCCTCGATCCGCGATCCCGCGCCGCCCGCGTGGCTGCGGAGCAGGCCGAGACCGGCGGCCTCGGTCTCCACGTCCTTGTTGGCGCCCACACCGGTGGTCCGGCCGTACACCGGCCCTTCGAGCAGGGCGGCCGTCCGCCATGCCGCCCGCGCGCGGGCCGTGGAGCCCAGCGCGACCCCGGAGCCGTGAGCCGCCCGATCGACCTGCTCGCAGGTCAGGTGGGCGCCGTCAAGGAGGACGACCATCGGCTCAGTCGCCGACGATCGCGTCGAGGATCAGGTCGAGGATCCAGCTGACCAGGCCGATGACGATCGCGCCCCAGAACGCGGGCCAGAAGCCCTCCACGTGGAAGGGCAGGCTGAGCTCCTTGGCGATCCAGCTGGTCAGCATGAGCAGCCCGGCGTTGACGACCAGGGCGAACAGGCCCAGCGTGAGGATGTAGAAGGCGCAGCCGAGCGTCTTGATGATGGGCTTGAGAACGGTGTTGACGATCCCGAACACCAGGGCGACGGCGAGGAGCGTGCCGATCTCCTTGACGGGGGTCTGCGCGGACACCGTGATGCCGTCCACGAGCCGGGTCGCCGCCCACAGGGCGGCGGCCACCACCAGTATTTTGATGATTATCTTCACGTTTAGGCATCCTCGCATGGATGGTCGGGCGGGCGGCAGATCTACCGCCCGAAGCGGATATATACGGACACTAGACACTTTGCTGGTCGGCTGAGCGCCTGCTGATCCGATCGATACCGAGCGCCACGGGCACGGTGGTCATGGCGCCCGGGGCGGCGGGCCGCGTCCCGGCTTCCGTGCAAAGTTTCGCATCCATGACCAGATGCGGTCACGAAAGTGGCGAGATCCTGTCAGGTGCGTCGCCGTCTCGCGAGGAGGACCGCTACCGGATGGGAAAGTCCCAGATGAGAAGCGCGAACCGCCGAGGGGGGCCTCATCATGTCGGACGACCGACCATCCAGCGGCCGATCAGGAGATCAGTCCACCGGAGGCGGGACGGAACCCGGAAGCCGGCCCGTCCCCAAGCCGGGCCCGAGGCCCGGTCCCGCCCCTAAACCCGGCCCGGCTCCCAAACCCGGCCCCGGCCCCGTCCCCAAGCCTGGCCCCGGGGCCGGCCCAGGTTCGGCTCCCAAGCCCGGCCCCGTCCCCAAGCCAGGCCCCAAGCCCGATCCCGGATCCAGCCCCGGCCCGGCTCCCAAACCCGGTCCCGTTCCCAAGCCAGGCCCCAAACCCGGCCCCGGCCCCGTCCCCAAGCCAGGCCCCAGACCCGGCCCCGCTCCCGGAGCCGGGACCGGGGGCGGATCCGGAGCCGTGCCGGAGACGGGAGCCGGGACGAGGGCCGGGGGTGGCACCGGCGCCGGGACCGCCGCCGTGAACGGGACGTCGGCGCGTGCCGCCGGCCGTACGGTGTCGCGGGAGATCCGGCTGGCGTCGCGGCCCTCGGGCTGGCCGGTCCCGGAGAACTTCGAGCTGGCCGAGGTCGAGTCGCCCCCTCCAGGGGAGGGGGAGATCGGCGTCCGCAACCTCTTCATGAGCGTCGACCCGTACATGCGGGGACGTATGAACGACGCCGAGTCCTACACCCCGCCCTTCCGGATCGGCGCCCCCCTCGACGGCGGGGCCGTCGGCGAGGTCGTCGTGTCGCGCTCGCCGGACCTCGCCCCCGGGGACATCGTCACCCACGGGTACGGCTGGCGCGAGTACGCCGTGCTCGACGCGAGGCAGGCCCGCAAGGTCGAGGAGGTCCCGGGCGTCCCGCTCTCCGCCTACCTCGGAGCGCTGGGCATGACCGGCCTCACCGCGTACGTGGGCCTGCTCGACATCGCGCGATTCAAGGAGGGCGAGGCGGTGTTCGTGTCCGGCGCGGCCGGGTCCGTGGGCAGCCTGGCCGGGCAGATCGCCCGGCTGAAGGGCGCCTCGCGCGTGGTGGGCAGCGCCGGGTCGCCGGAGAAGGTCGCGTACCTGATCCGCGATCTCGGCTTCGACGCCGCCTTCAACTACCGCGACGGCCGGATCGGTGAGCAGCTCGCCGAGGCGGCCCCCGGCGGGATCGACGTCTACTTCGACAACGTCGGCGGTGACCACCTGCAGGCGGCCATCGACGAGCTGAGGACGTACGGCAGGGTCGCGATGTGCGGCGCGATCTCGGTCTACAACGCCACCGAGCCGGTACCGGGCCCGAACAACCTCTTCCTGGCCGTGGGGAAACGGCTCACCCTGCGCGGATTCATCGTCTCCGACCACCAGGCGCGACTGCCCGACATGGTCGCCGAGGTGGGCACCTGGCTCCGTGAGGGCAGACTGGTCTCGATGGAGACCGTCGTCGACGGCCTGGAGAACGCCCCGCGGGCGTTCATCGACATGCTCCGCGGCGCGAACACCGGAAAAATGCTGGTCAGGCTGGTGCGCTGACTGCGCGTACCGTCGATTGCGCATGATGGTCACAATCTCGGGGCAGAAGGGGCGTGAGGGGGTGGGTCTGTTGGAAACGGATGAGCTTGAGTCGCTATCGGCCCAGGAACTGCATGATCGCGCGGTCCACTACGCCGTGCATCACGGAGATCTCGGCTTTCTGTGGGAGTTGCTCTCCTTGATCCCGGCGGCGGAGGCGTCATCGGGGCACGAGGACGAGACGACCAACGACCTCAGCCGGATCTCGGCCCTGCTCAGTGACGCCATGGTCTCGGGTCACGGGGAGCTGGGTGACGCGCTGCGCCCGTTCTACATCGAATACCTGTCCAAACATCCCGATGCCTGAGACGGCCGTCCTCCCTCTGTAGGGTGATCCTCAGATCGAGGAAGGCCGGGGAGGAGCGTCATGGCGCAGGTGAGGGTGGAGCGGACCGAGGACGGGTTCGTGGCACGCAACGACCGCGGAGCCGAGGTCGCCATGGGCAGTGGCGACGAGCAGGGGACTTTCACCCCGGTCGAACTGCTGCTCGCGGCGCTCGGCGGCTGCAACATCGTCACCGTGGAGCCGCTGACGGCCCAGCGTGGCCACCGCATGGTCCGCCTGGCGATGACCGTTCAGGCGGAGAAGATCGAGGCGAGCAGGCTGGGGCCGATCACCATCAGCTACGACGTGGAGCTGCCCGAGGGCGACGACAAGGCCGCCGAGGTGCTCCGCGCGGTGGCCCACCGCGTCGAGGAGAGGTACTGCACGGTGAGCCGGGCACTGCGGGAGGAGACCGAGGTCGGCCTCGAACTCCCCTGACCCAGGCCCGAGGTGGCCGATCGGCTCCCGGTCCGAGCCCGAAGCAGGCCGATCTACCTCCGGGAAGCCGGATTTTCGGGTATCCGGCGGGGGTTGACGGAGGCTTCGGTGATACCGGGTCAAGGTTGGGTGTAGGCGCAAAATCAACCTTTGGATGACGCGCCCGTTACATTTAGCCAGGTAGTGTTGTTGCAGGTCAAGGGGTCTGCGAAGCCCGGGGGGAGCGTTGCAGAGACTTTTCACCGGAAAAAGGACGCGAGGGGGATCGCGTTCCTGAGCGGAGCCGCCGGAGTCTTGGGGGAGACGATGGCAAAGCCCGCGAGGAGATCGGGGTCGGACAGTTGGGGGACTGTCCGGCCCCGAGTCTATTCCGGAGCAGGACGGCCGCCGGAGTCTTGGGGAAGACGATGGCGAAGCCCGCGAGAAGATCGGGGCCGGACGGTTGAGGGACTGTCCGGCCCCGAGTCTGTGTACGGGGCCGGACAGCCGAGAACGGCCCGGCCCCGATCTTCTCGCGGGGAGCCGGGCGGCGGTCAACCGAGGTGCGATCGCGCCGGAGCTGCTGCTAGAGTTACCCCCGTTGCAAGCGCCGCTAGCTCAGTTGGTTAGAGCAGCTGACTCTTAATCAGCGGGTCCGGGGTTCGAGTCCCTGGCGGCGCACTTGCGGGAAGCCCAGGCCGGCATCGCCGGCCTGGGCTTTCTTCGTTTGCCGGCCAACCTGACGACGAGCCCTCCGGCCACCTGGAATGTTCGTTGGAGGGCCTCGCTGACCGGGCTCGAACCGGCGCCCACCTGGATGAAGAGCCAGGCGTTCTACCTCTGGACCAGAAGGCGGGGAGACACATGATCCCTGTGAAGGCGGTGAGTTCCCGGTCTGGTTCTCAGGGGTGGATTGTCGGCTGCGATCACACCACTCCACCTTGGTTTTCCTGCCATACCCTGGCTCCGGTGGGCCCAGAACGGGGGATCAGCGCGGATGAATCACGGCTGGACGGACAGGTCCACCACGGCGGAACTCCTGGTCGCGGCCCAGGCCGGTGACGGCGACGCCTTCGGACGTCTGGTCGGACCGCTGCGGGATCAGCTGCACGCGCACTGCTACCTGATGCTGGGGTCCGTCCATGACGCCGAGGACGCCGTACAGGAGACCCTGGTCCGGGCTTGGAACAGCCTGGAGCGGTTCGAGGACCGGGGGTCGATCCGGCCGTGGCTGTACCGGATCGCGACCAACAGGTGCCTGACCTTGATCGAGCGCAGGGGGCGCCGCGAGCTTCCCACCGATCTGAGCCCGGAAGGCGCGCCGTCGGTCGAGGCGATGTGGCTCGAACCCTACCCCGACCACCGGCTGAGCTGGACGGCGGAGCTGAGCCCGGAGGCTCGAGTGGTGGTTCTGGAGAGCGTGGAGCTCGCGTTCGTCGCCTCGCTGCAGCACCTGTCGGCCCTGCAGCGAGCTGTCCTGCTGCTGCGCGACGTCCTCGGGTTCGCGGCCCGCGAGGTCGCCGACCTGCTGGACACCACGGTCGCGGCGGTCAACAGCGCGCTGCAACGGGCCAGAAAGGTCCTCGACGGCCTGCTTCCGGCGGCCACCCAGCGGGCAACCCTGGACGCGATGGGCGAGACGACGCGGCGGGAAGTGGCCCGGCGGTACGCGGCCGCGTGGGAGGCCGGGGACATCGAGGCCGTCGTGGCGATGCTGACGGACGACGCGAGGTACTCGATGCCACCGTTGACGGCCTGGTACGAGGGCCACGACGGCATCCGGACGTTCCTGGCCGAGGCGATGTCGGGCCGGCGGTGGCGCTTCCTGCCGACGCGGGCGAACGGGCAGCTCGCGTTCGGCACCTACCTGTGGGACGAGGACAGGGGCGTTCACGTCGCGGCGGGCCTGGACCTTCTCGTCCTGAACGGTACGAGGGTCGCCGAGGTGGTCGCCTTCCTGGACGCGGAGTTTCCGGCGTTCGGCCTCCCGGCGGAGCTGCCCGGCTGACCGGTTTCAGCCGATTGGCTGAGGGCGATCCGCGGCGCGCGATGACTTTCCGGGTCGGCGCGGGTTGTAGTCCTGACGGGATCACCAACCGGAAAGGACCGGGCCGAAGAATGCCTGCTGACGAGGAACAGATCCGGATTCTGGTCGAGAACTGGGCCGAGGCGGTGCACAGGGGCGACATGAGCGGCGTCCTCGCGGACCACTCTGAGGACATCGTGATGTTCGACGTGCCGCCACCGTACGAGGGTGTGCGCGGTATCGACGCCTACCGCGAGTCGTGGCCGCCCTTCTTCGAATGGCAGAGACAGGGAGCCCTGTTCCAGATCGACTCGCTGGACGTCACCGTCGGTGACGACATCGCCTACGCGCACGCCCTGCTGCGCTGCGGAACGCGGGAGGATCTCGCCGACCGGCCTGAGAACCGCCTGAGGCTCACGCTCGGCCTGCGCAAGGAGCACGGCCGCTGGATCGTCGCCCACGAACATCACTCGTTCCCCGACGTCGGTACGGACACCGGCGAGGCGAGGGCCGACCTGCGTCCGTAACGGGGCCGTCGGCGGCGGCCTGTCGCGGGCGAGGCCACGGCGGCTCTCGTCCGCGACAGGTCGGATTCGAGGCCGCATCAGGTCAGGAGGCGGGCGGCTACGGGCCGTGCGGGCTGCGACGGTCCATCCGGGGCGAGAGCGGCAGACCCCGCCAAACCATGATCTACGACTGCAGGAAGGGAAGAGTCTCCGTTTACCACTTACCGGCCGGCGCTTCTTACCATGCTGGGGTGGAAGTGCTGAGCGAGCGGGAGTGGCGGGGCCGGGCCTCGGCGCATCGGGACCGGGTCGGAGCCTGGGTCGAGCCGCATCTGCGCCGCGGCCAGGAGCGGGTCGCCCACCCGGTCGAGGACTTCCTGTTCACCTACTACAGCTTCCGGCCCGGACGCCTGCTGCGATGGCATCCGGGGGCCGAGGTGATCCTGGCGGGGGCGAGTTCCTTCGGGCCGAACTACCGCGACCGCGCGGAAGGCGCCGTACTGGACCTTGAGCGGGTCCTGCCGCAGCGCGCGGCAGCGATCGGCTGGACGAGGGAGTTGCTGGCCGCCACCGCGAGCCGTCCGCCCTATCTGGGCTGCTTCGGGATGCACGAGTGGGCGATGGTCTACCGGACGCCGGAGGCGGAGATCCGGCACTCCTCCTTCCCACTCCGGCTCTCCCCCGAGCGGATCGAGGAGATCGTCGACCAGCGCGGAGTGCGGTGCGGCCACTTCGACGCGTTCCGTTTCTTCACCGCCCCCGCCCGCCCGCTCAACGTGATCCAGCCGACCCGCGAACGCCAGCGGGAGCTGGAGCAGCCGGGCTGCCTGCACGCCAACATGGACCTCTACAAGTGGGCCTACAAGCTGTCACCGCTGATCGGCAGCGAGCTGGTCGCCGACTGCTTCGCGCTCGCCCGCGACATCAGGACCGTGGACATGCGGGCCAGCCCGTACGACCTGGGCGCCCTGGGTTACCGGCCGATCCAGGTGGAGACCGCCGAAGGCCGCGCGGAGTACGCGACCGCCCAGCGCGCCTTCACCGAACGCTCCGCTCCACTCCGCCAACGCCTGCTACAGGAGTGCGACCGGCTACTGGCCCTGACCTGACCGCCGGCCAGCTCGTCAACGCTGACGCGGGTGAATGCCTGGACCGAATCGCGGAAGCAGCCCGGCGGCAGGCGGTAGCGGACAGGACGGGCGGCATGGCAAACCGCACGGACAGCGAGGCTCCGTTGGTCGGCTTGATGTGAGAACCGTCGTTCTACGGGGCCTTGTTGCGTGTCACTCTCATGCCACGCCATACGCGATCAAGCTGTGACCTGCCTTGCCTGGCCGTCTCAGCATCCGAGAACTCCGTCGGCCCTGCTCTGACCTGCAAGAACGGGGCTTGGCGTCGCCTTCCGTTCCGATTTTCCCCAAGCCCCGAAATCGCGATCGTGCGTAGATTCTCTGATTCAGTCGACGTAATGTGACTGCTTACGACGACGAACCGGGATTATCCGCAGTGGACCCCGTCGGCGTGGACGTAGTATTCGAGTCCGCCATACTCCAGATAGCCGACGGAATAAACGCACTTACCCTTCAGATATTTGTAAACCGGCCCCGCGTAATAGTGGTAATTCTTGCTGCTGCCGCTCGGCGGGTCCGTTACGTACGAGGCCCCGCCGTCGCCCAGTGAGACATACACATTCTGTGCCTTGCCATCCCATGCCGCCCTCGCCCGGGTGATGGCGCAATTATTTCCGGTGGAAGGACTGTAGTAGATGCTGAGATCTCCGGGGATGCTGCTGCTGAAGACGCTTTTCAGCGGATACGACTTCAGGAGGTTGTATCCGGAGCCGCACGTTCCGCCGGTGGCCGCGGCGGGGTTGGCTGCCGTCATGACCGTAGCGGCGGCGATGATTGTGCAGGTGAGGCCCGCTTGTATTTTGGTCCGCAGGGACAAGACGATCCTTAGGGTCGGGGGGAGATTTTTTCTTGATCGTAGGCTATCGCCCCAGCGTCACCTCGACCGAGCACGCCCTCGACCGCCGCTCGGTCACAATCTCGTGGACCACCCGGCTGACCGGGGCTGACAACGTCCGCCGCGCCACCTTGTACACAGTTGTCCGTGCAGTTTGCCGTGCCGCCCGTCGCATCCGCCATCAACGCCACCGTCAACTCCGTTGACCAGGGCGAACCTCTCACACCGCCCGATGAGGTCGTGGACTGGGCCGATCTGCGCCAGATGTGGGCGTAGGTCCCCGATCCTCGTGATCGACGCGGGCGGCGCCATCCACTGGCCTTGATATTGGTCCTGGTTCAGGCGGCGATCGTGTCGGCGCGGTCTCTTACGCCGCGATCCGGCACTGGATCGCCCGTGCTCCGTAAGAGGTCCTGGCCCACGGTATCGGGGTGCGGAGCTTGGAACAGGCCGGTCCGCCGATCCCGCCGCGCGCCGAGCTGCGATCGGTGCGCTACGCCTGCTCGGCTTCACCTGATCGCACTGGGTCTCACGATGTGAGAACTCCTTCAGCCCTGGGAAGGCGACCGCAGCTATCCGGCGTGCTGGTGGAACAGGCCGCAGAGGCGTTCTAGGCCGAGGCCGCTGATGAGCAGGCGTTCCTTGGCGTCGCTGAGGAGGTCGGCGGTCCAGGTGGTGAATCCGCCGTCGCCGAGGCTGTGGTCGTCCCCGGTGGGGGTGGCGGCGCGGATCTCGAAGCAGGCGCCGCTGTAGTAGCCGCGGCCGCTCACCCGGTCGTCGTCGAAGGCGAACGTGGTGTCGGGATGCGCCGGTGCGAGCCGGTTCAGGACGTGTTCGTGTAGGGCCTGGCGATGCCGTCCCTCGGTCAGGTCGGTGAGGAGCACCCGTACGGCGGAGATCTGGTAGCCGAGTTCGCGGGCACCGCGCAGGACGTCGAGGTGGACGCCGATCTGCTCGGCCAGCGCCGCCGTCTCGAAGGTGAACGACCCCTCGGCGCGACCGGCGGTGCACAGCGCCAGCAGCGCGAAGTGCGCGGACATGCCAGGCCCGGCGAAGACCTGGGCGCGCACCACCCGATGGACGGCGGCGAGCCGAACCCGCTGGCGTGACCGAAGGTCGGCCCGCAGCGACTCCCGGCGGCGTACCGCGCATTCCAGGGCCAGGACGTTGGTGGCGTCCGCGACGACCTCGGTGTTGCGGACGGTGGTGACCACCTTGTGCTGGTCCACGGTCGCCACCGCCGAGTTGGTACCCAGCGGGCAGAGTGGTGACAGCGCCAGCCCGGTGAAACCATGCCGGGCCAGCCGTCCGTGGACAAGGGACTCCAGGCGTGCCAGCTCACCCGCGTCCAGCGCCGACGGCGCGGTGAAACGGTTGCGCTCGTAGGCCCGCAGCAGGCCACCCGGTGTCACGGCGGCGGCGCGGCGGCGGTAGACCTCCAGTAGCAGCGTCTGCAGGTCGGTCGGCGAGAGCCGTTCGACCAGGGCGCTCAGCAACCCGGGCGTGGCACCCTCGCGCAGGATCCGGTCGAGCCAGGGGTCGGACGCCGACCGGTCCACACTCCGTTCAGACAGATCGTTCATCACCTCATCGTGCTGGACGGCAGGGCACGGCCGCACCAGGTTTATCCGTCACGTCCACACCGCCAAGCGGCAAGTGCTTCACTCACACCTGACTTCTCGTGGAGCCCCGCTTTCCGGCAGTTGACGTGCGAGTTCCGGGATCGGTCTGTCGTGTCGTGGTCGGCTGAACATCCGGTCTGAGCCAGAGTGGTGCCAATCTGAGCCAATGTGGCTTGATGGTGGCACCATGGTGTGCCATAGTGATGCCATGAACCTGACCCCGTATGTGGCCTCCCTCGGTCGCGAACTGCTGACCGCCGTGGAGACCGGTGATGGCGACGCCAGTGTGCTGATCGAGCGGTTGACCGTGTCGATGGAGTCGGCGATCCGGCTCACCCTGCTCGAGGCGTTGTCGGCCGCCGCCGACGAGATCACCCGAGACCTGGCCCCCGGTTCGGTCCAGGTGCACCTGCGCGGACGTGACCCGGACTTCGTCGTGACGGTCCGGCAGGCGGAGCAGCCACTCCAGGACACCCCGGATCTGGGCGCGGTGTCGGCCGATGACGCCGCGGCGAGTTTCGAGGACGGCCCGGTGGCACGGATCAACGTCCGCCTCCCGGAACAGCTCAAGGCCGCGATCGAGGAGGCGGCGGGCAAGGAAGGTCGCTCGCTCAACGCCTGGCTGGTGCGGGCCGCCTCGACCGCGCTGCGTGCCCCGGAGAGCGACCACGGCTCCGACCGGCGCGGCAAGCGCAATGCGCAGCGTTACACCGGCTGGGCCCGCTAGCCCACGCCGACACCCGGAACCACTTTCTTCGTACATCTCCGACCAGCGGGGATGTTCTTCTGACTCATTCTGAGGGGATAGCCATGCCGGTTTTCGCCACGCCTGAACCGATTTCCGCCACGATCGAGCTCTCCGTCGGTGACGTGCAGATCATCGCCAGCGACCGGACTGACACCGTCGTCGAGGTACGGCCGAGCGACGCATCCGACGACTCCGACGTCGACGCCGCACAAAAGACGCGCGTCGAGTACGCCAACGGCACGTTGACGGTCCGTGGGCCGAAGGCCCGCATGCTCGACTTCTCCAAGAAGACCAGGTCGGTCGACGTGCTGATCGAGCTTCCCACCGGCTCGCACGTGCACGCGGACCTGTCGGTGGGGGACCTGCGCGGCGTCGGCACGCTGGGGGAGTGCCGGCTCAAGGCGTCGGTCGGGCATTTCCGTCTCGACCGGACCGGACCGCTTCGACTGGACACCGCCGGTGGTGACATCACCGTCGAAACGGTCGCGGGTAACGCCGATGTCTCCACCAGCACCGGGCGCGTGCACATCGGCGAGATCGGCGGCACCGCCGTCATCAAGAACTCCAACGGCAACACCGACATCGGCACCGTCACCGGCGAACTGCGGGTGCGCTCGGCCAACGGCGACATCTCCATCGACCGGGCCGACGCCATGGTGGACGCCAAGACCTCCAACGGAACCATCCGCATCGGCCAGGTCACGCGCGACACCGTCACGCTGCACACCTCGACCGGCCACCTCGAAATCGGTGTCGCCGCCAGCACCGCCGCATGGCTCGACCTGAACACCTCCTACGGGCGGGTGGACAACCGGCTGGAGGGCCTCGGCCAGGCACCAAAGGAGTCCGAGCAGAGCGTCGAAGTCCGCGCGCACACCTCGTTCGGCGACATCACCGTCCGCCGTTCCTGACCAGATCTCGAAATTCGAAAAAAGGGGGTTCACAATGGCCATGCCATCCCAGCCCGCGATCACGGCGACCGGACTGCGCCGCTCCTACGGCGACCACGTCGTGCTCGACGGCATCGACCTGAACGTCCCGCGGGGCACCGTCTTCTCGTTGCTCGGCGCCAACGGCGCCGGCAAGACCACCACAGTCAAGATCTTGTCCACCCTGATCCGCGCCGACGGGGGCAGCGCACAGGTCGCAGGTCACGACCTGTCGGCCGAGCCGGACGCGGTGCGTGCCGCGATCGGCGTCACCGGCCAGTTCTCAGCGGTCGACAACCTGCTGACCGGTCAGGAGAACCTGACCCTGATGGCGGATCTGCACCACCTGGGCCGCAAGGAGGGCAGACGCAGAACCGCCCGGCTGCTCGAACAGTTCGACCTCCTCGATGCGGCCGGCAAGACGGCGGCGACCTACTCCGGCGGGATGCGGCGGCGGCTCGACCTCGCGATGACGCTGGTCGGCTCACCGCAGGTGATCTTCCTCGACGAGCCGACCACCGGGCTGGACCCGCGCAGCCGCCGCGCCATGTGGCAGATCGTGCGGGAGCTCGTGGCCGGTGGCGTCACCATCTTCCTCACCACCCAGTACCTGGAGGAGGCCGACGAACTCGCCGACCGGATCGCGGTGCTCGACCACGGGAGGATCGTCGCCGAGGGCACCGCGGACGAGCTCAAGCGGCGCATTCCCGGCGGCCACGTCCTGCTGCGGTTCGCCGACGAGCGCACCCTCGAATCCGCCGCGCGCGTCGTGGAGCAGGCATCTCGCGACAGCGACACGCTCGCCCTGCGCATACCGCACGACGGCGGCCTCAGGTCGCTGAAGGCGCTGCTGGACCGGCTTGACCACAACGCGGTCGAGGTCGACTCGCTGAGCGTGCACACCCCCGACCTCGACGATGTCTTCCTCGCTCTGACCGGCAACAAGGAGAAAGTGAGCGCACGATGAGCACCGTGTCACACGCCCTGACCGACTCGGCGACGATGCTTCGCCGCAACCTCAAGCGCATGGTGCGCTACCCGTCCATGACACTGCAGCTCATCGGCATGCCGATCGTCTTCCTGCTGCTGTTCGTCTACGTCTTCGGCGGCACGCTCGGCGCCGGGATCGGCGGCCTCTCCGGCGGACGTGCGGAGTACGTCAACTACGTCACCCCCGCGATCATCCTGATGACGATCACCGCCGCGGTCCAGGGCACCACCATCTCGATCGCGATGGACATGACCGAGGGCATCGTCGACCGGTTCCGTACCATGGCCATCGCCCGGGTGTCGGTCCTGACCGGGCACGTCATCGGCAGCCTCATCCAGACGATGCTCAGCATCGCGGCGGTCCTCGGCGTCGCGCTGCTCATCGGTTTTCGGCCGTCGGCGGGGCCCGGCGACTGGCTCGCCCTCGTCGGTGTCCTGGTGATGATGGCCTTCGCCTTCATCTGGCTGTCGGTCGCGTTCGGCCTGGCCAGCAAGACCGTCGAGTCCTCCAGCAATGTCGGTATGCCGTTGCTGCTGCTGCCGTTCCTGGGCAGCGGGTTCGTCCCGACCGACTCGATGCCCACCGTGCTGCGCTGGTTCGCCGAGTACCAGCCGTTCACGCCGCTCATCGAGACCCTGCGCGGCCTGCTGATGGGCACGCCGATCGGGAACAACGCCGTCATCGCGGTCGGCTGGTGCGTCGTCATCGCGCTCGGCGGCTATCTCTGGTCGAAGAAGCTGTTCAACCGCGAGTCCACCCGCTAAGCCGCACTTGAGCCAAGGGGAAACGATGCAGCACCAACAGGTTCCGCCGGTCGACTCGCTGCCCATCACCCGCCCCGAGGGGTGTCCGTTCGATCCGCCACAGGAACTGGGCCGGATCCGTGAGGCGAACCCGATCACCAGGATGACCTATCCCGACGGGCACGTCGGCCGGCTGGTCACCGGCCATGCCTTGACTCGCGCGGTCCTGGCCGATACCCGGTTCAGCTCCCGGTACGAGCTCATGCACTTCCCGCTGCCGATTCCGGGCGTCACCGAGTTTCCGCCCGCGCCGGTCGGCGATCTCACCGGGATCGACGCGCCCGAGCACACCCGCTACCGCAGGCTGCTCACCGGCAGGTTCACCGTTCGCCGGATGCGGGTGCTCACCGAACGCGTCGAGCAGATCACCGCCGAGCACTTGGACGCCATGGAGGACCACGGCCCGTCCGTGGATCTGGTCGAGGCGTTCGCCCACCCCGTCCCGGCGATGATGATCTGCGAACTGCTCGGCGTGCCGTACGAGGACCGCGCGACCTTCAACCGTCACGCGAAGGCGCTGACCTCCTCGTACATCTCCCAGGAGGAGATGTACGCGGCCTGGAACGCGCTGCAGGAGTACGTGCGTGGACTGGTGCGGGCCAAACGCGCGAACCCCACCGACGACGTGCTCAGCGAGCTGACCGCGAGCGACCTGAGCGACGAGGAGGTCGCCGGCCTCGGCGCGTTCCTGCTCGGTGCCGGGCTCGACACCACCGCCAACATGATCGCGCTCGGCACCTTCGCCCTGCTGAACCACCCGGACCAGCTCGCCGCACTGCGCGCCGACCCGAGCGGCGTCGACCGGGCGGTGGAGGAACTGCTGCGCTACCTGACCATCACGCACACCAACGTCCGGGCGGCGTTGGAGGACGTCGAGCTGGACGGTCACCTGATCAGGGCGGGCGAGACGGTCACCCTCGCGGTCCAGGCCGCCAACCGCGACCCGGAGAAGTTCCCCGACCCGGACACCCTCGACCTGAGCAGGCAGGCCACCGGGCACCTGGCCTTCGGCCACGGCATCCACCAGTGCCTCGGCCAGCAGCTGGCCCGAGTCGAGATGCGGGTCGCGCTGCCCGCGCTGTTCGGCCGGTTCCCGACCCTCCGCCTGGCCGTCCCGGCCGAGGACGTTCCGTTGCGCCACAACATGAACATCTATGGCGTGCACCGGCTCGAGGTCACCTGGGACCAGGAATAGCCGCCCGGAATCGTGCGATCTAATCCGGAGTCCTGGCGGACGGTGATCTCCCCCATGTGCCGGAGGTGGTCGTGCAGGAACCCGGGCAGCACGGATTACCAGGCGTTTCGTCACTGCCGCCGGCCGAAGATCGCCACTCGGGGCCTGACCTGGTCGTCAGAGTTTGCTGACAGGTCGGCACAGGCCCCACAATCCCCTACTGGGGGGATCCATGGGGCGGAAAGCGGACTACGCGGTGCGGGTCGTGGCCCTGTCCCTGGGTACGCTCGGCCTCGCGGCGCTGGCCGCGCACGTGGTCATCGAGCTCGCGATCAACCCCCGGCCGCCCGGTATCGGCGACACCGCCCGCGTCCAGGCACTGCTCAGCACCCCGCTGGGCATGCTGATCGTGCTGCGCCGTCCCGGGCTGATCGTCGGCTGGCTGCTCCTGCTGGTCGGGGCGGCCAACGGCTGGGTGACGCTCGCCATCTCCCTGTACGAGGTGTACGGGCAGGGTGCGGTGCCGCTCCCGCCGCCGCTCTACTGGCTCCTCTGTTTCCGTAGCGCCGTCACCACCTGCACGGCGCTCATGCTGCCGCTCGCGCATCCGGACGCCGGCCTGCTGCGGCCCCGATGGCGCTGGGTCTATCTGGCGCTGATCTCGTGGCAGCTGCTCCTGCTGGTGATCGCCATCCCGCGGCTGCACGAGTCCGCCGGGCCGCTCGCGAGCCTGTACCAGGTGTCCGCCGCGATCTGCGGGCCGCTGCTCTGGGTGAGCCTGCTCGTGCTGCTCATCCGGTTCTGGCGCGCCGACCCGGACGTGCGGCGGCAGATCGCCTGGCTGGCGCCCGTCGTGGCGTTCGACAACCTCGCCTTCAACGAGATCCTCGGCTGGGACTACCTCTGGCTGGACACCATCGGCGAGGCGGCCGTGCCGATCGCGGTGGCCATCGCCGTACTCCGCTGCCGGCTCTACTCGATCGACACGCTTGTCAGCCGGGCCCTGGTCGGCGGCGCCCTGGTGGTCTTCGTCGCCACGGCGTACCTGGCCGTCGGCGCGCTCACCGGACTCTTCCTGGCCGACTACGGCGAGCTCTTCGGCGTGGTCGCGGCGATCTTCGCGGGTCTGTCGTTCCTGCCCGTTCAGCGGCGCCTGCAACGCCTGCTCGACCGGCTCCTGTACGGCAGGAGCGGCGACCCGCAGGTGCACGCCGAAGCCCTGCGGCGGCAGATCCAGCACGCCGGTCCCGCCCAGGCACTGGAGGCGGCGGTGCGGGCGGTGGCCGACGGCCTGGCGGTGACCGGGGCGGCGGTCGAGACCGAGGAGAGCCACGTCGTCGGCGAGCTCGGGGACGACCCTCGCAAGGTCCCCCTGGTGTGGCACGGTGAACCCGCCGGGACGCTGCTCCTCGGCCCGCCCGGGGCGCGGCGCTTCCCCCGGGCGTACGAGCGGCGGATGCTGGCCGTCCTGGTGCCGATCGTCGCCGACGTCGCGCACGCCGTACAGATGGCTCATGACCTGCGGCGCTCATGGGAACGGGCGGCCGGGGCGCGGGAGGAGGAGCGGCGGCGGCTGCACCGGGACCTGCACGACGGGTTGGGGAGCCGGTTGACCGGGATAACGATCGGGCTGGAGGCGGCGCGGCGATCCCTGAGGCACTCCCCAGACCTGGCCTATCAGCTGCTGTCCGATCTCCGGGTGGGGATGGACGCCGTGAACGGGGAGATGCGGGAGCTGGTGCAGGGCCTCCGGCCCCGCACGCTGGACGCGGTCGGGCTGGAGCAGTCGATCCGGCGGCTGGCGGTGGAGGTGCCGGTCACCGTCGGGGGGAGCCTGGAGGGGCTGCCACCCGCGGTGGAGGTCGCGGCGTACCGGATCGTGCAGGAGGCGCTGACCAATGCCCGGCGTCATTCCGGTGCGGAGGTCATCACCGTGGCGCTGGAGCGGGCGGGCGACCTGCGGGTGCGGGTCACCGACGACGGGGTGGGCGTCGGCGCGCCGGCTCGGGGCTCGGGCTCCGGCCTGTCGACGATGTGCGAACGGGCCGCCGAGGTGGGCGGCACCTGCTCGATCCGTGACGGCGAGCACGGCGGCACCGTGGTCGAGGCTGTTCTCCCCGTCCCGGCATGACCGGTGCGGGCCGGTGGGTGCAGGTGGGTGCAGGTGGCCAGGAAGGACGCGTCAGAACTCAGCACCGAATTATGGGCCTGCCGGTGTCCGGCCGGTGTGCCGGATAGAGCGGAAGCGTGTACTGCTCCGGGCTATCAGAGTAGATTCCGGATATCTGCTGTACGCGGGTGAAACCAGTCGCATACAGCGCGGAGTCGGCGCGGGGGGCCATTAATAAAATAGGGGAGTGCTCGTGGTCGTTCGGCTGAGTGTCGAGGGCGAGAATTCTGCGGACACGGTGCGGGATCTGTACGCCTGGCTGTCGCAGGAGCCCGAATTGCGCGGGCGGGTGCGGATCGTCGAAGGTGACCCCGAGCCTGGTGCGCTGGGTCCGGTCGTCGAGGGGCTGCAGATGGCGCTGGGCGCCGGAGGGGCGTTCGCCTCAACGGCGACCGTGTTGGTCGCGTGGTTGCGATCGCGTCGTGGTGAGGTGAGCGTCAAGCTCAGCCGTGGTGAGGGGCAGCCCAGCATGGAGGTGACCGCCAAGGGCGTCAAGGACCTGGACGCGGCGGCGGCCAAGGCCCTCACCGAGCAGCTCACCCAGGTCCTCACCGACGCCGCCGCCGACACCGATGGCGCCCAGGGTTCCTGATGGGAGCGGATGGGCCGCCGGAGCTGATGCCGGCCCGGCCCGGCGCCCGGGTGCTGCTGGTCGGGTCGGGTGCCCATGTGGCCGGGTCACGGCTGGGCGCGGTGCCCGCGGCCGCGCGGACGGTCGCCGACGTGGGCCGCTGCCTGATACGCCTGGGCGAAGGCGCCGACGACACCCGCACCCGGGTTCCCCAGCCCCACTCTGACGGCTTGGGTGCTAAAAGGTGGTCGCAACACCTGATCCTGAGGGAGGAAGTGCCGGACGATGCGGCAGCCAGGACGTTCTGTCATCGGCCAGGAGGTTCGCGAAGCCGGTACTGAGAGGGAACCGGTGAGAGCGTCGTACCGTGCGCAGAACTCCTCTCCTTGGCATCCGAGTTATGGCATTCGCCCGTGCGCCTGTCGTCAGTGGACCAACTGCCTGACCAGTGCCTTGGCTGTGTGCTCGTGCCGCTCGGGGTGGTCGATTCCCCTCGGCCCCTCCTCGACGAGCATGATCAGATACAGGTAGGCGCGGTAGAGGGCGAGGCGGGCGCGGGTGTCGGGGGTGAGGTCCAGGTGGCCGCCGGCCTCGCGGTAGCCGTCCAGCAGGTCCGCGTCCTGTTCGGCCGTGCCGAACACGTCGACCGAGACGAGGTCGGCCACCGGATCTCCCCAGAACGCCCGTTCGTGGTCGATCAGCGCCGCGATGCGCGGTGGCCTGCGGTCCGGCTCCAGCAGCACGTTTCCCGGCCAGAGGTCGAAGTGGACCAGCGAGGGGGTGACGACATCGTCCAGTAGGTGCGCGCGAGCCCGTACGACGCTCGCGATCTCGTCCACCGGCCACGGCAGGACCGCCCGGAACCGGACCGCGTCGGCGAGGACACCGTCGACCATGGAGAGAAACGCCTCCCGCCAGGTCGGTGCCGTCATCTCGGCCAGTTGCGGGTAGCCGAAAGCAGTTCCCCTGATCCGGTGCAGCGTGGCCAGGTGCCGGCCGAGCTCGAAACGGAGGCTTCTCGTGTCCGCCTCGGCCAGTGGTTCCGCCAGCTCCGACCAGGCCACGCCGTCGATCGCACTCATGATCAGGTACGGCAGCGGCCCGTCGAGGTTCGCCTGCCACAGCCGGGGGATCGGCATCCCGGTGTCGGCGGCGAGCTCGTAGAAGAGGGCCTCCGTCCGGATGATGTCCCGCTCGTAGGTGAGCAGCTCGACGTCGGCGGGAGGGCCGAGCTTGAGGACCAGCTCGCCGCCGTCTTCGAGCCGCGCGCGCCACAGTGCCGCGAACGAGCCCGCGTCAAGCTCCCGCAGGGAGACGGGCCACTTTCCCAGAGCCTGGAAGATCAGGTTCGCGGTCTCCGTCGTGGACAGTCGCCGCTTGGTCTTTATCTCCATGAACGATCATCCATCATCATCTTCGGCGAGGGAAGTGCCGGTTTCACCCGGCGGGGAATCGCTTTCCCGTCATGGTTCCGGTGTTCGAAACGGTCAGGGCCGGGCCGTCGCCTTGACGGGGCCGAGTGCCGGGTCATCTCCAGGCGCGGCGTCGCAGCAGGAGCCCGGTGGTGGCGGTGAGGATGAGCAGGGAGCCGGTCAGCAGGAACATCCGCCCGTCGGGCCCGCGCTCACCGCCACCCCCGGTCGCGGCGGGCCCCGACGGGGTCTGTTGCACCCTGCCGTTCCCGCCGGTCTCCGGCTCTGTCTCTGTCTCCGGCTCCGTACCCGTATCGGTTTCGGTCCCCGTATCGGTTCCGGTCTCGGTCTCCGTCCCCGTCTGGTCGGCCGCGGTGACCGTGAGGGGGTAGGTGGTCAGGGCGGCCTGGTTCTGGACCGCACACTTGATCGACGGTGCGTTGGCGGCGGTCCCGAAGTTCAGAGCGGCCGGCCGCACCGTCGCCGTACCCGCGTTGGACGAGGTCGTACTCAGGCTGACCGGGGCCGTCGGCAGCGGGATGACCTGGTTCGCGTCGACCGTACCGGGCGTACCCACCCCGGTGGCGGAGGTCAGTCCGGTGAGCCCGCTGATGGACGCGTACGCGTACAGGCTGGTGTCGGCGGTCAGTCCCGTCGCGGGTGCCTTCAGCCCGGTGCCGTCGGCGTAGGTCCCCTGCCAGCCGATGCTCATCTGCTCACCCGTCGTGGCGGTGGCCGGCATCGTCATCTCGACCTTGACCTTGATGTTCTGTTTCTCGGTCGCGCCGGTGGTGGTGCACTGGTACTCCACGACGTCGGTGATGACAGCCGAGCTCTGCCGCACCTCGCTGACGGCGGCGCCGGCCGGCTGGAGGAAGAGAGCCAGGCCTCCGGCCAGGACGGTGACGGAGAGAACAGATCGGACGCGCAAGGCGACTCCCATTGCGACAAATGTGGCATTTGGGAAGACGTACTACGAAGCTATCCGGTTGTCACCATGTCCGCATCCGGACAGAAGTGTGCCCCTGCTCTTGGGTGAGGCCGGTTGGCCACCTTCCCGGGCGGCCGGCACGGCCCCTCCGCCCGGCGTCGACCACGGGTGGTACCACCGCGTCGAGCTGTGCCAAAGGTCCCAGCTCACCGGCCACTGGCACGTTGCAAAACCGGCCTCAGGGAGCGTTCTCTCAAATACACGGACGGTTACCTGGAAGTGTGAGAGCCGTTTCAACCAGGTTAATCAGCCTCTTGACAAGTTTTGGTAAGCAAGAGCAATCTCGTGGTGGGAGAGCGCTCCCTCACATCCGTCAGCGCCCAGCAGTACAGACCCCGAGACCCTGACCACCGGTCCACCCCCCTCCACAGAGACCTGGAGTCTCGCCATGGCCTCGCTCCGCCGATGGTTACCGCCCCTGACCGCGCTCCTGACCCTGACCGCGCTCCTGCACCCCCTCCCGGCCACCGCCACCGCCCGGGTCGCGGCCCAGGCCGCCCCGCCCGTCGATCCCGCCAGGTTCCAGCAGGTCACGCTGGCCAAGGGGGTCGCCACGATGGGCGAGCCGATGTCGATGGCCGTGCTGCCGGACCGCTCGGTCCTGCACACCGCCCGCGACGGCACGATCCGGCTCACCGACGCCGCGGGGAACACCAAGGTGTCGGGCAAGATC
Organism: Streptosporangium sp. NPDC006013; assembly: GCF_040614275.1. Lineage (NCBI taxonomy): Bacteria > Bacillati > Actinomycetota > Actinomycetes > Streptosporangiales > Streptosporangiaceae > Streptosporangium > Streptosporangium sp. NPDC006013. Next base: position 3,826 of record NZ_JBEXUE010000036.1, on the reverse strand, counting down.
CCCGTCTACTTCAACGACGAGGAGGGCATGCAGGGCGTCGGCATCGACCCCGGCTTCTCCTCGAACCGGTTCATCTACCTCTACTACGCGCCGCCGCTCTCCACACCCCCGGGGGGCGCCCCGATCACCGGCACCGCGGCCGACTTCGCGCGCTTCGACGGCGTCAACCGGCTCTCGCGCTTCAGGCTGAACACCGACGGCACGCTCGACCTCGCCAGCGAGAAGAACGTCCTGGAGGTGAAGACGAGCCGGGGTTTATGCTGCCACGTCGGCGGTGACATCGACTTCGACGCCGCGGGCAACCTCTACCTCACCACCGGCGACGACACCGAGCCCGGCTACAACGACGGCTACGCGCCGCTCGACGACCGGGCGGGCCGCAACCCCGCACTCGACGCGCAGCGGGGCGCCGCCAACACCAACGACCTGCGCGGCAAGGTGCTCCGCATCAAGGTCAACGCCGACGGGTCCTACTCGATCCCGGCCGGGAACATGTTCCCGCCGGGAACGGCGAACACCCGGCCGGAGATCTACGCGATGGGCTTCCGCAACCCGTTCCGGATGAGCGTCGACAAGGCCACCGGCGTGGTCTACCTCGGCGACTACGGCCCCGACGCGGGCACCGCCGGCGCCAGGGGGCCGGGCGGCCAGGTCGAGTTCGACCGGATCACCGGGCCGGGCTTCTACGGCTGGCCGTACTGCACGGGTAACAACACCCCCGCCGAGACCTACGCCCGTTACAACTACGCCACCGCGACGGTCGGTGCGAAGTACGACTGCGCGGCCGGTGTCGAGAACACCTCGCGCAACAACACCGGCCAGGTCAAGCTGCCCCCGGCCAAGCCCGCCTGGATCACCTACGACGGCTGTTCGCTGCCGGAGTTCGGCTGCGGTGCCGAGTCGCCGATGGGCGGCGTCGTCTACCGCTACTCCGCCGCGCTGAACTCGCCGATCAAGTTCCCGCAGTCGCTCGACGGGCACTTCCTCGCCGGTGAGTTCCAGCGGCAGTGGATCAAGGACATCGAGGTCAACGCGGACGGCAGCCGAGGCACCATCCAGCCCTTCCCCTGGTCGGGCAAGCAGGTGATGGACATGGCCTTCGGCCCGGACGGCGCCCTCTACGTGCTCGACTACGGGACCGGCTGGTTCAACGGCAACGAGCACTCGGCCCTGTACCGCATCGAGCACATCGGGACCGGCGGGCGGGCGCCCATCGCCAAGGCGTCGGCGGACCGCGTCTCGGGGAAGGCGCCGCTGACCGTGGCGTTCTCCTCGGCGGGCAGCTCCGACCCGGACGGCGACGCGCTCACCTACTCCTGGGCGTTCGGTGACGGCGGCACCTCCACCGCCGCCAACCCCACCCACACCTACACGACCGACGGCACCCGTACGGCCACGCTGACCGTCAGGGACAGCACCGGCCTGACCGCGACGGCCAACGTTGAGATCAACGTCGGCAACACCGCGCCCACGGTGCGGATCGACCTCCCGCTCAACGGGCAGGTGTTCGGCTTCGGCGACGCGGTGCCGTACCGGGTCACCGTCACCGACCCCGAGGACACGACGATCGACTGTGCGAAGGTGAAGATCACCTACATCCTCGGTCACGACACCCACGGCCACCCGCTCGCCACGGGCAACGGCTGCTCGGGCACCATCCAGACGCCCGGCAACGGCGAGCACGACGGGGCGGCCAACCTGTTCGGGGTCTGGGACGCCGAGTACACCGACTCGGGCGGGCTCACCACCCACACCCAGCACGTCACCCAGCCGAAGAACCGGCAGGCCGAGCACTACACCACCTCCCAGGGCGTCGCCCTGTTCGACAAGCCGACCGCGCACGGCGCGAAGACCGTCGGCAACATCGAGAACGGGGACTGGATCGCCTTCGACCCCTATGTCCTGGCCGGTGTCTCCACGTTCACCGCCCGGGTCTCCTCGGCCGGAGCCGGCGGGACCATCCAGGTCAGGGCCGGCTCGGCGACCGGGACGCTGCTGGGCACCGCCACCGTGGCGCCGACGGGCGGCTGGGATACGTTCGTCGACGTCTCCGCCAACCTGACGGGTGCCCCGGCCGGCACGACCAAGCTCTTCCTGGTCTTCGCCGGGGGCGCGGGCGCGCTGTTCGACGTGGACGACTTCACCCTGACCACCGGGACGCAGCCGCCCACCGGAACGCTGCTGTCGTCGGGACGTCCGGTCACCGCCTCCTCGACGGAGGGCGCCGGATTCGCGGCGGGCAACGTGGTGGACGGAAATCTGGGGACGCGGTGGTCGTCGGCGTTCTCCGACCCGCAGTGGATCTCGGTGGATCTGGGTTCGGTCCGGCAGGTCAGCCGGGTGAAGTTGCAGTGGGAGGCCGCGTACGGCAGGGCCTATCGGATCGAGACCTCGACCAACGGCACGACGTGGTCGCAGGTTTACTCCACGACCGCCGGTGACGGTGGGGTGGACGATGTCACCTTCGCGGCGGCGAGTGCCCGGTACGTGCGTGTCTACGGCACGCAGCGGGCCACCGCCTGGGGCTACTCCCTGTGGGAAATGGAGGTCTACGGTGCGTAATATCATCGCGATCATCACCGCGCTGCTCGTCGTCACGATCGGATTGGGGGCGCCGGCCATGGCGGCGGACCCGGCCTACAAGGTGCTGGTCTTCTCCAAGACCGCGGGGTTCCGGCACGACGCCATCCCCGCGGGCATCACCGCGTTGCGCGGGCTGGCGGCCGAGAACGGCTTCACCGTCGACGCCACCGAGGACGCCGCCGCCTTCAGCACGGCCAACCTGGCCGGATACCGGGCGGTGGTCTTCCTGCTGACCACCGGCGACGTGCTGAACGCCGCGCAGCAGACGGCGTTCGAGTCCTACATCGCCGGCGGCGGCGGGTACGTGGGCGTCCACGCGGCCGCCGACACCGAGTACGACTGGGCCTTCTACGGCGGTCTGGTCGGCGCCTACTTCTCCTCCCATCCGGCCATCCAGCAGGCGACCGTACGGGTGGAGGACCGCACGCACCCCTCGACGGCCCACCTGCCGGCGACCTGGGTGCGCACCGACGAGCTGTACAACTACCGCACCAACCCCCGCTCCACCGCCCACGTGCTGGCCACGCTGGACGAGTCGACCTACTCCGGCGGGTCGATGGGAGCCGACCATCCGATCGCCTGGTGCAAGCAGTACCAGGGCGGCCGGGCCTGGTACACCGGACTCGGTCACACCATCGCGTCCTACACCGAGCCGAACTTCCGGGCGCACCTGTACGGCGGGCTCCGCTACGCGGCCGGGGTCGCCCCCGCCAACTGCGGCACCGCCCCGAACCCGACTCCCACCCCCACCGTGGATCCGGGCGTCGCGTTGCTGTCGGCCGGGCGTCCGGTCACGACCTCCTCGACGGAGAACGGGTCGTTCGCCGGGAGCAACGCGGTGGACGGAAATCTGGGGACGCGGTGGTCGTCGGCGTTCTCCGACCCGCAGTGGATCTCGGTGGATCTGGGTTCTGTCCGGCAGGTCAGCCGGGTGAAGTTGCAGTGGGAGGCGGCGTACGGGAAGTCCTACCGGATCGAGACCTCGACCAATGGCACGACGTGGTCGCAGGTCCACTCCACGACCGCGAGTGACGGCGGTGTGGACGACATCACCTTCACGGCGGCGGGCGCCAGGTACGTGCGGGTCTATGGCACGCAGCGCGCCACCGTCTGGGGCTACTCCCTGTGGGAGATGGAGGTCTACGGCAGCTAAGCGCCTATCCAGAAGTTCTGCGCGTAACCGGGCGTGAGATCGCCGGGGCGTGAGGGCGTTGACACGGGCCTCGCCGGGGGTTGGATCGAG